>JAWUWJ010000012.1:0-28198 GCA_034111925.1 Crocinitomicaceae bacterium | reverse complement strand
TATAGTGCCAAAAATGAAACAAGGTTCTCATCATCTTTGTTTAAAATCGATTATTATGAAATTATTTGTCTCTCTTATAATAGTAGCGTTCTCTTTCACATCTTGTTTTGTACCTGCAAAAAAGTACCAAGAACTTGTTGAAAAAGAAAAGCAAGGCGCTGAAGAATTGGAAACATACAAGACAAATGCAATGAATTATCAGGCGTCGTCTAAAGATTTCCAATCGAAATATGAAGTTGCTTCTAAACAACTCAACCACCTGATTGCGGATTCAACAGCCCTGAGTAGAGATCATAAAATTTTACGTGCGAAATACGACAAGGAGCTTGAAATCAATGAAGCGCTCGAAGCAAGCTACGGTAAATTAAGATTAACGGGAGCTGCCGATGTGGCCAAATTGAATGCCGATTTAGAGGTGAGGAGAATTCAACTTCAGAAAAGAGAAGATGCACTTCTAAAGTTGGAGCAAGACCTTATGCTTCAAAAGAAGAAGATTACGAAACAGCAAGATGAGCTTACTGCACTGAATTCGATGATTGAAAAACAAGAAGCAGCGAGTAAGGCACTAAAAGACAAGTTGAACGCAGCGCTTAAAAACTTTAAAAACAAAGGATTAACAGTTGAAGAGCGCAACGGAAAAATTTATGTTAGCCTTGAAGCCAAACTTCTTTTTGCATCAGGAAGTACAGCTGTTGAAGCTGAAGGTAAAAAAGCATTAATCGAGTTGGCAAAAGTGTTGCAAGAGGAAAAAGACTTGGAAATCATTGTTGAAGGACATACAGACTCCGATAAAATGGCTGGAACAAAACACCCCGCCAACAATTGGGAACTTTCCGTTTTACGAGCAACTTCGGTTATTTCAATTATGACTTCGAATTCAGAAATCGATCCAAAACAACTAATGGCTGGTGGGCGTTCAGAATTCCACCCGGTTGATCCAAACGACAAAATGAAGAACCGTCGAATTGAAATTATCATTTCTCCAAACCTTGATGATTTGTACGAATTGATTTCGGAATAAGACTTTTGGAGTTGTGAATTAAGAATGAGGTGTTATTTACGCTGAGAATCTATACAGAACATGGAACTCACACTTCGATACACCCAGGATAAATAACTCGAAAATCTAACAGAAAGCCCACTGTTCTGTTATTTCACTGAAGAGTGTGATTCCAATTTTGGCTTCAACTTAAACGATCTTTTTTTATTTCTATCAACGAATTTTGTATCTTCATCGTAAGACTGTAATAGCCCACGAAGCTATAACTTGAAACTAAAACTATCTAAATGAAAAACTCCAAACGATCCTTGGTGCGCCTTTTTTTCTTGTGCGTTCTAAGCTCAACACTATTTCAAAATCTCTCCTTTTCCCAATCTGAAAGTGATTTCATTTTTCAAGGGGTTGAAATATCAATACCTGAAAACATAGTATCTGTAGATTTTAACACGTTAAACACCCAAAGTGGATATAACAATACTATTTACGCATGGATGCAGTTTAACGAAATCCCAAATCAAGAACAGCAAGATGCTGTTAAGAATGGTGGCGTTGAATTCATCGATTATATTGCAAAAGGAACGTATCTTGTTCGCTTTGAGGCAAATATTTCACGCGTACTTCTTTCGTCAAACAATGTAAAGGGAATTATTCCAGTGCATCAAGAAGTTAAAATCGAATCAGAAATAAGAAATGGCTCGATAAATTCTTGGGCAATTGAAGGAAACAACGCAAAGTTGACTGTCGTGCTATTCGAAGATGTCAATATGGACGAAGTAATTTCAACGCTTGAAACTTCCGGAGTTGAAATTGTAAACAACTACCGCGGTCATCAGGTATTGGAAGTTTCTCTTCCAATTGGTCAAATTAACTCGTTGGGAGATTTCCACTTTGTAAAATGGGTAGAAGAAATTACAGCTCCATCAATTAAAGACGATACGAGAGGAAAAGCTTTACACAGATCGAATGGATTGGATACGCAAACTCCAACAGGAAGACAATACACGGGTGAAAACATCGGAGTAATGGTCAGAGATGATGGAATTGTAGGTCCACACATTGATTTTGAAGGTCGACTTGATAATTCAACAGCAACAGGGACTGGTTCAACACACGGTGATGGAGTTGCTGGTATTATGGCAGGAGCAGGAAATCTGGACCCGAGCATGCGCGGAATGGCCGCTGGCTCAAATGTTTATGTTTCCAATTATGCCTCTAATTTTTTAGATGTCGCTACAACGGATAGAATAACGAATGGAACGGTTCAAATTACCAATTCCTCTTATTCAAATGGATGCAATGATGGGTATACAACAACTACTTCTACAGTAGATCAGCAAATTATTGATAACCCTACCGTTCTGCATGTCTTCTCTGCTGGAAACTCTAACAATAATGATTGCGGATATGGAGCTGGTAACCAATGGGGAAACATCACCGGAGGACACAAGCAAGGTAAAAATGTAATTGCAACTGCAAATACATTTTTCGATGGAGCTTTGGTCAATTCAAGTTCAAGAGGCCCAGCACACGATGGTCGTATCAAACCAGATATCGCAGCGAATGGCGTACAATATTCGACAGACGAAGATAATGACTACATGTTATTTGGTGGAACATCAGGAGCAGCCCCAGGGATTGCTGGAGTTTCGGCTCAATTGTATGAAGCATATAGTGATGCAAATGGTGGAGCTCTTCCTCCATCAGCGTTAATCAAAGCAACATTATTGAATACAACACATGAAGCTGGAAACGAAGGTCCTGATTATAAATTCGGATGGGGAATTGTAAATGGATTACGTGCTGGAATGTTGATTGAAGATGGTCGTCACTTAACGAGTTCTGTTTCTCAAGGAAATTCGAACAACCATTCTATAACTGTTCCAGCTGGAACGAAACAAGTTCGATTCATGCTTTACTGGATGGATCCTGCTGCTGCTAATGGAGCTACAACTGCATTGATTAATGACTTGGACCTAGTTGTAACTGATCCAGGTTCTTCAACATATTTGCCTTGGATTTTAAATCCTGCGCCGAACGCAACAACTTTGGATTTACCTGCAACGAATGGCGCTGATCACTTAAACAATGTGGAGCAAGTTCTTATTAATAGTCCTGCTGCAGGAAACTATACAATCGACGTATCTGGATTTGCTGTTCCTATGGGACCTCAAAATTACTTCGTTGTTTATGAAATAATATCAGACGAAATAACAGTAACGTATCCTAATCGTGGTGAGCATTTAGTACCTGGTGAAACTGAGTCTTTGCATTGGGACGCACCAGAATCAACTGGAAGTTTCGATTTAGAATACAGTGCTAACAACGGTGCTAGTTGGAGTGCAATAACAACGGTTGGATCATCTGATCGTACGTATGAATGGACTGTTCCTAATAACGTTACAGGAGACGCGCTATTTAGAGTAACACGAGGCGCTGTTTCTGATGTTAGTGATTCAATTTTCTCAATTGCACCTTTGGTTACAGGTCAAGATATTACTCAACTCTGCCCAACTACCGTTACGTTTTCTTGGAATCCAGTAACGAATGCAGATAGCTATGATGTATATGTTTTAGGTTCACAATACATGGAGATTGTTGGAAATTCAACAGCTACAACTTACGTGCACACTATAACAAATCCAAACCTTCCAATTTGGTATGCGATTGTTTCGAAAAATTCAACTTTAGGTTGGGAAGGTCGACGTACCATTGCTAGTTATCATCCTGGAGGACTTATCAATTGCTTTTTTGCTACAGATGTTGAGTTAGCTGGTATCAATAGTACAGGAAGTGATTTCTTATCTATTTGTAACACAAACCCTCTATATCCTGAAGTATCAATATTGAATGCTGGTACGTCACCGATTTCAAATATTCCTGTTACTTATGAATTGGGCGGGCAACCTGTAGTAAATGAAACGTACACTGGAACATTGGCGCCGGGTCAGCAAATCAATTATACATTCACAACTGCTTTACCAGCTCTAGCAACAGGCAACTACATATTGACGTGTACAGCAGACGTGACTGGCGACGGAAACGCAACGAACAACGAACAAATTCTAAACTTTTATGTTCAAGGTTCTGCTACAGCAACTCCTTTTATTGAAGACTTTGAAGCTTCTGGATTCTTACTTCCTGGATGGTCACTTGGCAACCCAGACAACGATGATACATGGATAGAAACCAATGTAACAGGTGCAAATGGAATGGCAACAGACGCAGCTTATGTGAACAACTATAATTACAATGCTGCCGGAGAAGAAGATTATTTTGAAACAGAAATTTTCTCTATTGGAGGAGGAACGGGAATGATGTCATTTGATTTAGCGAAAGTTCAATTCAGTACTTTGAACGACAGTCTTGCAGTGCAGATTTCAGGAGATTGTGGAGCTACTTGGACAACTATTTATTCTAAAGGCGGATCAATATTAGAAACTGCTGGAAGTACAAACAGCAATTGGAGCCCTTCAGCGGCGAGTGATTGGAGAAATGAAGTTGTAGATCTTGCAAGCTACTTGGGTCAAAGCGTAATGTTCCGATTCATCAACATCAATGGTTATGGAAACGGTACGTTCGTCGACAATATCAATGTCACAAGTGATTTGTCCATTGGTGAGAATGATCAAGTTCATTTCAGCATTTTCCCAAATCCTACAGATGGAACAGCAACCTTAACAATTTCAAATGATGTCGGAGCCAATTCTCGAGTAGTTATTACCAATCAAGTTGGGCAAACGGTTCAGGTTATTGAAACAGAAGCATTTTTAAACAATGAATCTTTAATTGATCTGACTCGATATGATAGAGGTGTTTACTTCATCACTGTTTATTCGGATGATGCAAGCACGACAAAACGTATTGTAAAGAATTAGAATCCAATTTCTATTATCGAAAGCACCTTATTCTTCATTGATTAAGGTGCTTTTTTTTGTTCTCTTTTTATTTTGTTCCTGATACCCAAATAACTGACAAATACTAAATTCTCTTTTAACTATTTTTGATTGATGACTGCTCAGAAAGGTCTAAATTTGGTATTAAATATATTATCAATATGCCAACAAAAGCATTATTATTATTTCTAGTAGTTGTTTTAAACTTCACAATTGGGCTGGGTCAAAAAGACAATTCAGACTCCTTGCGTAGCATTTGGAAAAACGAACAAGTGGCAGATTCTTTGCGGTTTAAAGCAATAAAAAAGTACTATATCAACCATACTTTTGCTGAGCCTGATTCCGTTATTCTTTTAACGAACCTTCATTACGATCTAGCCAAAGAAAACAACTCCAAAGAAGAGATGTCAAATGCGTTGAATGAAAGGTCGTATGCTTACTATTTAAAAGGTGACGTTAAAAGATCAATGCAATTTTTGGAGCGATCAATTGCGTTGATTAAACAGGTAAACGACCCAACGGGCCTGGCAAGTGTTTATGCAAACTTGGGTAACCTTTACGCGGAAGAAGGTAAATATCAAGAGGCTTTAAAATACTTTAATCATACGCTGAAAATTTTCCAAAAGGAAGGGGTAAAGTCTGGTGAGGCTAGAATGTTGCATAGTTTGGGTATTATTTATTATTCCGTAGAATGCAACGAATTGGCTGTTGAACATTTTACAAAATCAATAAATATAAACGAGGATATAAAACTCTCCCGAATTACAGGATCCGCTGTAATGGATTTAGGCTCTGTTTATTATAGACTAGGGGAATATGAGAAATCTTTAGAACAGGGTCAGAAAGCGTTGGGGATTTTACTCGGAAACAACAATCAATTTGGTGCTGCAGATTGCTATTATCTATTGGCGCAATCGTACCACAAATTAGGTCAAAAAAATAAAGCGTTTGAATTTCTAGAAAAGAGCATGGGAATTGATCGAACGATCAATAATAAATCAAGAATCATAGAGCGGTTTATCTTTAATGCGGAGTTAATTTTTGAAACAAATGTCGAAGTGGCGACATCTTTAGCTGAAGATATTTTAAAACTAGTTAAAGTCGATACTCAAAATGAATTAAAAGTAAATCTCTATAACCTACTTTATAAGTGCTACAAATCGCAGGGTAATTCTGAGCTATCTCTTGCCATGCATGAGAATTTTGTGATTTATAACGATAGTCTACAAAAAGAAAAAGACAACCTTGCCATTGTTGAAAATGCCATTCAAAAGGAGTATGAAGAAAAGTTTCTTGAGGAACAGGTCGCAAACGATAAAAGACAATCCAAGCTAGAAAACAAATACTCGAAGAAGACCTATGCAATAATCCTGATCAGCCTATTCTCTATTTCAATCTTATTGCTTTACACACGCAGAATCACTTTGCGAAATCGAAGGGAAAAGGTAGACTTATTAGCAGAAGTAGAGGTTCTCAAGCACAATGCAAACTCCTCCATCAATTCAGGTCCAGCTGTTTTTGCATTGAACAGAGAGCAAATAGAAACATCCATTAACCGAAAGGTGAACGAAACAGACTGGAAGGTTTTGAATATTCTTTTGAATGATCCTGTTACTTCGAATAAAGAAATCGCGGAACAAGCTTTTATGAGTGTTGACGGAATCGGTTCTTCATTGCGAAGAATGTATGACTATTTTGAGGTTAAGGAATCAAAGTATAAAAAGGTGTCTCTGCTGATGGAAGCCATTAAAAAATCGAACAATTCTGTTTAAAATTGCGGTTTTAACTATTATTAATCCCATGAAAACTGCCCTGCTCTAATTGTTGCTAATAGTTTGGCTAAATGAGAAGGCACCATCAACGGAATTGCAAGTGTAGAAAAGGCATCGCATGGATTTCTATTATTTTAACAAAAGAAGGCAGATTCCTGTTCAATTCTGTTGATTTTCAAGACGAAATAATGCGTGCTCAAATTCAAAAACCCCTTGAATCTATATAAAAATGGCCCGTAAGAAATTATTACGGAAAGGACGTTGACCCTTACATTTACACCAATTTGGTTTTGGACAAATAACTCAGTTACTTTTATTTATCTTTACTCAATGTCTGCCGAAAAAGAATCCATCCGACTTAAGCTTAAAGTTCTTCCGAACAAACCTGGCGTTTATCAATACTTTGATAAAAACGAGAAGATTATCTATGTCGGCAAGGCAAAGGATCTAAAAAAACGCGTTTCCTCTTATTTCAATAAAAACCTTGATTCAGGCAAAACGCGGGTCTTGGTGCGGCAAATTGAAGACATAAAATACATTGTAGTCGATACGGAATTGGATGCGCTTCTTTTGGAGAACAATCTAATTAAGAAGTACCAACCGAAGTACAATATTCAGCTTAAAGACGACAAAACGTATCCTTGGATTTGCATTAAAAAAGAGCCCTTTCCTCGTGTGTTTACAACCCGCAGAATGATCAAGGACGGGTCAAAGTATTTTGGCCCCTACCCTAGTGTTAAAGTTGTAAATACGTTGATTTCACTGATTCGTGATGTTTATCCGCTGCGCTCCTGTTCCCTCGATTTATCGGAGAAAAAAATCAAAGAAGGAAAGCATAAAGTGTGTTTGGAATACCATATTGGAAATTGCAAAGGCGGATGTGTTGGAAAAGAATCGGAGGAAGACTACGATCAATATATTAAAGACATTGAACACATTGTTAAAGGAAACTTGAGCGCTGTAATACGGTCTTTGAAAGAAATGATGAAGGCATTTGCAGAGAACTTACAATTTGAGGAAGCTCAAGGCGTAAAGTCCAAAATTGAAACGATTGAGCGTTACAAAGCAAAGTCGACAGTTGTTTCACCAACAATTCATCAGGTCGATGTCATCACATTGATTCAAGATCAGAAATCGGCATTTGTAAATTACCTTGTGATTAACAATGGCGCAATTATTCATGGCTATACCGTTGAAGTCAACAAGAAACTGGATGAATCCGACGCGGATATTATCAGCTACGTTTTACCAGAATTGCGCGAACGATTCAAGAGTTTATCAAAAGAAATTTTGGTGGAGAACACCGTCGATCTTGAATTTGATGGAATGACATTTTTCACACCTCAACGGGGAGATAAAAAAGCACTTATTGATTTGTCGGCACGGAATGCGAAGTTCTATCAAATTGAGAAATTGAAGCAGGAAAAAATCAAAAGCCCTGAGCGCCATACGGATCGAATTTTGGAGCAAATTAGAGTCGATTTTAGATTGCCAGATGCTCCTGTACACATCGAATGTTTTGATAACTCGAACTTCCATGGAACAAATGCGGTTTCGGCCTGTGTCGTTTTCAAAAATGCAAAGCCGAGCAAAAAGGATTACCGCAATTTCAATATAAAGACGGTCGTTGGCGCAGATGATTTCGCATCAATGGAAGAAGCTGTTTATAGAAGATACAAACGTATGCTGGACGAAGATATGTCGCTTCCGCAACTGATCGTAATTGATGGTGGAAAAGGACAATTGAGCTCTTCATTGAAGGCGCTTGAACGGTTGGACCTTCGTGGGAAAATTGCGATTGTTGGGATTGCCAAAAAATTGGAGGAGATCTTCTTTCCCGGAGATACATTGCCGATTTATATTGATAAACGTTCTGAAAGTTTGCGTGTAATTCAGTTCATGCGAAACGAAGCACACCGATTTGGAATTACGCACCATAGAAACAAAAGAAGTAAAAACGCTCTGATTTCCGAATTGACAGAGATTAAAGGAATTGGTGAAAAAACATTTGAGGATTTAATTAAAGAATTCAAATCTGTGAATGGCGTCAAAAAAGCATCGTTTGAAGAACTTTCTGAATCCGTTGGAAAAGCAAAAGCGAAAATTCTTCAAGATTACTTTAAGGTGTAAGTTCAGTTTTAAAACAACACGCAACGGATGAAAAAAGGCACTTCAAAAATTGAAAAATACCATTTAAACAAAGCCCATCCGGAAAAGCTCCAATTCGCGATCCATAATTTAAATGATTATCGACGACTAAGCGCAGATAAAGCGGCAGTTGCTCATTCGCACAGTTATTATCAAATAATTTGGTTCTTTAATGCCGGAGGAACGCATTCTGTAGATTTCAAAACCTACGCTATTGAGGAAAACACAATCCTTTTTATCTCAAAAGATCAAGTTCATACTTTTGACGCGAATTTAAATGTTAAAGGGTGGATTATACATTTCAATGAAAGTTTTTTCATGCACAATGACGTTGACATCTTTTTGAAGTACAATGTGTTTAATTCTCCTGGAAATCCAGCTTACGTCATCGATGAATATACTGCGAAAGTCGCGACGATATACATTAATGGAATGTTGGAAGAAACGACCCGCAAGAATATGTTTGGTCATGAAGATATAATGCGGTTTTCGTTAAAATCATTTCTCATTATTCTAGAGAGAATGAACCAAGGCGATAAAAAGCACATTAAATTTAGCAGCCATCATGAACTCATATTTGCTCAGTTCAAAGAGCTTTTGGAGGAAAACTACCAAAGCGGACTTTCAGTGAATGACTATGCCATCCTTCTAAACATTTCTTCAAAAACGCTCACAACTATTACAAAAGAAGTCGTTGACAAATTAACCTCACAAATAATCTCCGAACGTATCATTATTGAGGCAAGACGATTGCTCAAGTTTACAACATTGCAAATAGGAGAGATTGCCTTTCTACTTGGCTTTGAGGACACTTCGTACTTTGTAAAGTACTTTAAAAGACACGTGGGGGACTCTCCAAAAGTGTATCGCAATAGAATAGAGAAATAAACAAATACCCAGCAGAATTTCATTTATTCTTACGCGCCTCGACCTTTTAAATTCCAAATCATTTATTTAATAATTTGATTTAAATCAAGCTTCTAAAAGCTATGATTTGCCCTTATTTAAAACCTCTATGGTTTCAATTTCCGCAAATTACCATTAAAAGTGTTTTTCGTCCTACTTCCTCTTCCATCTTCAAAATACCTTTGGCCTATATTAATTCAAAATCTTAAAAAATGAATACAATTACGCTAAGTATTTTATCGCTTTCAATTGTGGCCTCAGTAGGTTGTAATTCTTCAATTGAAGACAAAGGAGAGAAGCCGGCAAACCAGGCAAAAAATGAAGTTGAAACAAAAAAAGAAGAAAAAATGAAAGAAACAGGCGCCTTTTTAGAGATCACTCTAAAAATCGAAGATGCAAATAGACCAGCAGCTGTTGGTGTTTACTCTAAATACAAACAACCTTTTTTAACTACAATTGACGGGGCTACATCCAAAGATCTATTGGTTAGAACAGATGATGTTCAGGTTATTCACGGGTTTGAAACAGAGGCACAGGCAACCGCATATTTGACTTCAGAATTGTTTTCAAAAGACATCGTTGGAGAATTAGGTCCATTGCTCGCGGAAACACCAGAAGTTCGCGTTTATAGCTCTGCAGCATTAGCAGATAAGTACCCTTCTTCTACTGGAGCATTCTTAGAGATTACTCTTAAAGTAAGTGATGCCAACAGAAGTAGCGCTGGAGGTGTGTATGAAAAATACAAGGCCCCATTTTTAAATCAAATTGATGGAGCTGTGTCAAAAGAGCTGCTTATGAGAGGAGACGACGTACAAGTTCTTCATGGCTTTGCAACAGAAGCACAAGCGAATGCATACTTAACATCTGAATTGTTCTCTAAAGACATTGTTGGAGAATTAGGCCCTTTACTTGATGCAACACCAGAAGTAAAAGTTTACTCCGTATTTAAATAATGAATAGGTCAAATTCCGGATGGATTCAGTTTCGTCCGGAATTTTTTATTCCAAAAGAAACTCCAAATACCTTTTCTCTTGGTATTCTGCTGAATAGTTCTGATTCGCTAACATCTCTTCTTTCTTCGAATCAATACCACTCAAAGAGACCGTTAATCTCTCTCCGAAATTTTCCAAGTTGTAATAGAAACTCGCTGTTTTCATTTCCTCAATTTGTTCAAAGCTTTCGTGCAATAGCATCGGAATTTTATATCCGAAAGAAACACTCATTGCTCCTGAAATACGCGATTTAAAGTATTCTTCAGCGCTTTTTGTATTGGGATGAACAATAGGCAAAATCAAATCTGCGTTGTGCAGCTGCGCATTGAATTCAGATTGCGAAACAAAGTGATCATAAGTAACTACTTTGTCGCTAAGTCCTTTCGATTTAATTGCCTTGTGAAAGTCCTTTACATCGTCTAGTTCTGCGTTGCTTTTTCCAAGAAACACAAATCGAACGTCCTTTCCTTTCACTTGCTGCGCGATTTCAATAAACCCGTCCAAATCTTTTCTTCGTCTTTCTACTCCGCCGATTATCACCACTGATTTAAACCTTTTCTCCACCGTAGGCGTTAATTCGGGAAAACGAAGTGGGTAAAAATAGTTGACTTTAATTTTTGAAGGAGGAGAAATTGAATTCACCAAGTTCTCACTCAACATCAAGTATTTCTTAATTTTTAAATTGATGACACTTTGTGTAAAGCTTTTTTGAAGTTTCCTTGTATTATGTACAATCCCAATGAACTTCATCTTATTAAACAAGGCTTTCAAACTTAGCAATCGAACCACGTTTCCTTCGGCGGTATTCAGAACAACTTTTTCACATTTAGACGCTTTCAATTTTTTCCAAATTCGAGAAACTTCCTTTGCCCTTTCTGTCTTACTTCCAGACATATCCACAAAAAGCGTATCGTCGATGTAGTTGTTAAAATCTGGATTTCGTTCTAGTATTTCAGTGGACGTAATCAAAAGAATTTTCCGCCCCGTTGATTTAATAGCGTGCATTTGACTGAGCAAACATTCATCGTGTGAACCACCAATTTCAATAAGAGCAATGGTACTATTGGATTTCATGAGTGAGAATTCAACAATTAACTATTCTACTGCTTTTCGTATCACAAATAAACGAAAAAGTATCTAGCCAATTTTTGCTTTCTGCTGTTTTTAACGAATCCTATCGTTTAACTTCAGTTTGAAAAAAGAGATTCTTGATGCACTATTGTTTGTCAAATTTTAAATTCACAACACCACCGTTTGAAACCACCAAGCCAATTACAAGGCCGTTTGAATCCCGAATGAAGAGCGCCTTTTTGTAATTCCTGTTTTTAGACGTAAACACGTCTTTTTGAACGGGTTCAAATTCAATTGTACCCAGTTGTAAATGCTTTGCAACGAGCTTGTCTCCTTCTATTTCGAAAACATACTCTGCCATTAACTCTTCGGAATAAAATTTTCCTGTGTAGTCCTCAAGCTTCACTTCTCCAGTTGTAAACATTGCTATTGGAACCCTATCATTTATGTAAAATTGAAAGTGCTTATCTCCATTTTTATTTGCAACAAACTCCACTGTTACGTCTTCGCTATCGCCAAGCATCTTGAATGTACTCGGCCCGACAGGAACTAATTTTGATTCACTATCAGTTCGCGAAAACATCAATGTATCGTTCTTAATATTTATCTTTCTGCTGTACCCCTCCAAAGGTTCAAAGTAATCTCCTTCGAATTTTTTCAACGCAGCCGATTCCAATGAAATGATTTTACTTTCGTCGGGTTCAAAAATGGGGATTGCATCCAACTCTTTAAAAGAATCGCTCACAAATAAATTAACTATTCCAAAGGCCTGTATGATTGGTGTCATGGAAGAAAGATTTCCCAAAACAACAACAGCCAAATTATGAGCCGGTACTCGTACAAAGTATGCTCTAAACCCTGCGTCAGAACCTGAATGAACGAAGACTTCGATTCCTTGATAAAATCCACGAATTTGTCCCAATGCATATCCGGCACTCGGACCATTGTTCAGTGGAGGGCGTGTATTCAGCGTCTTGATGATTGCTGCGTTTCCAACTTTTGGGTTCTCGAAATTCATCGCCCAGAGCGCAAAATCTTCAACAGTTACGAAAAGGCTTGTTGGGCCAACCGTTGAAAAATTTAAATTGCTTTTTTTATAGACACTGTCTGCGCTGTGATAGGAATACGCTCTGTTTACAACAATTTTTTCACAATCATCATAAAACTGTGTGTTCAGCATTCCTAAAGGCTTAAAGATTCGTTCCTTCGTAAATTCTGGAAATGATTTGCCCGACACTCTCGCTACGACCTCTGCAAGCAATGTGTATCCCGTATTCGAATACATGTTTTGAGCTCCAGTAGTAAAATTCAAGGCATTCTGACTTTCAATCAATTGGAATATACTTTCCGAAGTGATAACATCATCCATACGCCAACCAGCCATTTCCAATAAGCGCCATTGATCCCTCAAACCGCTGCTATGGTTAGCAAGATTTTTCAAGGTTATTGTTTTTCCAAAATCTGGAACTTCTGGAATGTATTTTCGAACATCATCGTCCAGAGATAATTTACCGTCTTCCTCTAGAAGCAAAATTGCGAACGCTGTAAACTGCTTGGAAAGCGATGCTGCATGAAAAATCGTTTTTGGCGTAATGGGAATGTTGTATTCCAAATTCGCACTCCCAAATCCTTTTGTATAAACTACTTGACCATCTTTGATCACCGAAACTGCTGCTCCTGGTGTATTCGGACGGCTCCAATCTTCAAAAAGTTGGTCTATTTGTCCTTCAATTTCAGTACTGTCTTGGGCATAAATAACTGACTGGTTTAAACTTAAGGCAATGACAAGTGCGCCAAGTACTTTAGTAAATCGTTTCATTTTCAACTTTTTTTTGGGCACAAACCTGATATTAAGCCTCCGCTTTTGGAAGCCGTACTTGAATTCTCAGTCTGTGTTTTTGGAATTGAACCTGTTACTCATCAATAAATGCGCAACGGGTTTGTCTTTTAATTTTCGTCATACGACCATTGCCATTCTGTTCCAGAATCTGTCACATCAACATCAAAATGTTCTTTTATCAATTTCGCATATTTCTTTTTAAGGTTCTTCGGGATCTCCTTTCCATTCACTTCAATCTTTCCATTAGCAGCCTTAACCTTTAAGCGCTTTTTCTTGTCCTTAATCAAGCCATCTTCGTTCAATGCTTCGATAATCTTCTCGTGTCCCTCGCGGCATTTCTTGGCCACTCCTTTTAGTTCTGTCAGCTCTTCTCGTGCATCTTCTAATTCTGCTATCATCTCTTCCAAACCTTCCTTGTCTATTGATTCTATTGCAAGAAGTGAAGCCTTAACTTCCTCACTTTCTAGAATCGCTAAGGCCTGCTCTAACTCCTCTTGGTAGTGCCCCAAATCGATTCTACCTTCTTCCAACGCGACAATTTCGAAGTTCTTTTCGTCATAAAGGCGGATAATATCATTGGTCAATTCCGCAATGTCTAATTCATCCAACAAGTCCATTACTTCATCCGATTTGAAATCATCGCCGCAAGCAATCGTTGTGACTGTTCCCTCTTCATCAACATTCCATGCTACTTTGTATTCCGATTCATCTTCCAAATCAATGTCAGAAATTAGGATGTCTGTTTTTTTACCGTTTTTCTCCTTTTGAACAATGTGCATGCTCAAGTGTTGCAGGCTGTCGTTTTTGAACTCAGGCGTGCAAATCAATTCAAACCCTGCTTTTTTAGCAGACTCTTGCAATGCCGTTAAGTCTTCCTTGGATGTTCTTGAAGTAATGACATACGTGAAATAATAGTCGCCATTGTCTTTCAAGTACGCCATCACTCGAATTGGCGCCTTATTCTCCTCTATTACGACGGTTGTTATTTCTGGTACGAGGGATTCCAATCTCGCAACGAAAGTTTCAAGCTTCACTGTCGGCGCTTCTATTTCTTCTTCTGGCGTTAGAATAATCTCTTTTGCATTCGTTTTTACCGCTTCAGTTTCGTTTTCTGAAGTCACCGGCGGTGTATTCATAGTCACTAATAGTGTACCTATGGCAGCCGTAGACAATATACTTATCATAATAATCCATTTTTTAAAGGTTAATAATTTGAGAATGCCTTTCGTCGCGAGAACACCACCTGCCGCAATAACGCTGGCCGTCAGAAACGCCTTTTGCGTCTCTTCATAAGACACAACTGGTTCTTCCTTTCGGAGTCCCTCAAAAAGTTGATCGAGTTCGCTGTTGCTTAAATTCATGATGCTGCCGTTTTTTCTGTCGGTCCCGAACTGATCGCTTCGAAGGTTAATAATTCTCTCAAACGAATGCGTCCTCTGCGCAATCGTTGCTTTACTGAAGATTCCGATGCTTTTTGAATCGCAGCGATTTCCTTGATGCTAAATCCCGAAATTTCAAAGAGAATAATGCTTTCTCGTTGTTCATCTGGAAGTTGCGCCAACGCTTTGTGCAGAAAATAGGATTCTGCTTTCGCCTCTGTGTTGGAGTTTACATCGCGAGTTTGAATCACTATTTTTTCAAATGAGTCGGACTCTTCTTTTCTTTTGCGCTTGTTATTGGCCAATAAACGTACGCTGATACTCAACAAATAAGAGAGAAATGCTTCTTTTGAACGGAGCTCATCAAACTTTTCAAAGGCTTTCAGAAGGGTTTCGTTCATTAAGTCGCGAAATTCCATGTCACCATAAACCCGTGCCCGACAAAATCGTTCGAAATCCAAGTGGATCGGTTCGTATAGCGCTAGAAATTCCTTTTGCTTCTTTCTCATAAATCGGCTTTCGACTACATAAGTGTCGCGAGGTCAAGATAAGTTACATTCGATGGAAAAAATTATTTTTATTGAATTAGTCGCAGTGTCATATTTGGATTATGGATTTTTGATGGGCTTTGCATTTCGACAAGCTCTATGCGCGCCTTTTGGATTTATTCCTAAACTGAAACAATCCAAAATCTAATAGCGTAGCGAACTAATATCTTTTTCAGTAACAACCGCAAGCAGTATCAACAATTTACTATTGGAAAGCTTTTTGCATCACATTAAAACGAAAAACTATCTAATGTAAATTTGCATCATGAGAATAGCGTACTTATTTCTAGGGTTTTGTATTTTAATGTCAGCCTCAACTTTTGCACAGAAAGACGAGGTGATCATTGTGATTGATCCTGGGCACGGCGGAACAGATCCCGGCCACCTTTCTGGAAGTTCAACTTTGCTTCCTGAAAAAACCTTGAACTTAAAAATCGCCATGTACTTGGGTGGCTACATTGAGAAGTACTTACAAAATGTAAAAGTGATCTATACCCGAACCGATGATACTTTTCCGTCTTTGGATGAGCGTGTTGAATTGGCAAACGGGAACAATGCAGACTATTTTATAAGTGTTCACTGCAATGGAAACGAACGAAAGTCTGTTCGAGGAACGGAAACGCATGTGCACTCGATGGATTTGAAAAAATCTGTGGCTTTCGGAAAAGCCATCGAAAAACAGTTTTCAAGTCGTGCGGGAAGAAAATCGCGTGGCGTTAAAGACAAAAATGACCTTCAACATTCGCTACAGGTTTTAAAATTCACGAATATGACAAGCGTTCTTGTCGAATGCGGCTTCGTGACCAATCAAAAGGAGGCGAGTTATTTAAACTCTACGTACGGTCAAGAAATTTTAGCTTCGGCACTTTTCCGTGCGTTTCGAGAAACAATTGAAAAGAACCATCCTAGCATTGCATTTAGAAAAACAACGCCTTCTGTAACTCCAAATAGTACAGAAGATACGACTCCGGCAATTACATCTACGGAAATAGGTGCGTTTGGAATTCAAATTGCATCTTCTAGGAAACCCGTCGATGCAAAGAAGGACCCAAGTATGAGAAAGGCTGGCACTCCTGTTGACATGAAAGAGATAAACACCTCAAGTGCATACAAATACATTTATCTTGTTGGGAATTATGCCACCAGAAAAGAGGCAAAAAATGCTCTTGGAGACATCCAAAACAAGGGTTTTAAAGACGCTTTTGTAACTAAGCGCTGATGTAGCCTATAATTCGCGTGATTTTTTTTTCTATTTCTTATTGTAAAATAAATACTTTGTATATATTTGCAAACGCTTTTAAATAAGCGAACCCGCTTCTTTAGCTCAGTTGGTTAGAGCATCTGACTGTTAATCAGAGGGTCCAAGGTTCGAGTCCTTGAAGGAGCGCAAATTACACCCGATATTCTTAATTGAGTATCGGGTTTTTTGCTATTTACCAGCAAAATTAATGGTTTCAGAGATGTCGCCGATTTTTCAATCAGGCAACAATATCAAATAAATGCATACAAAAACAAAGAACTGGTCACCTATTTGGTAACCAAACGTTTTTTTGTTTCTTTGGTGACCAGAATCATGTAGCCCTTTGTTTATCTATGGTTGCTGTTATTCGATTTGTGAATTGTGTTCAAGCAAATGCTTAAAAAGAACGGTTTAAGCGAGCAAATCAGTAACCAAAAATAAATATGAAAAACAATCAGAAGTTCAGCGTCACAATATGGCCGAACAAACAAAAGGAAAAAAATGGACGAATCCCTCTGTACATCAAGGTTTCAGTCGATAGTAAAAAGGTAGTTATTTCAACTACCCATTTCATTGATTTGAGTCATTGGGACAAAAAACAAAACAAGCTAAAGTTTAACGCTCCCGACAGTCGACAGCTAAATGCATTTATAGATCGTACGCGAAACATTATCCAACAACAATTTTTAGATAGTTCTGCTCGAGGCGTATTGGTTTCATCGCTAGAATTAAAGAATTCCTTCCTAGGTATTGAAGAAGAGGACCCTAAAAAGACCTTACTCCAGGCAATCGATTTCCATAATTTGAAAATGGAAGAGCTTGTCAAAGTAGATCAGGTATCCAATAGAACTTTAGGGAAATACGAAAGCACAAAAAAGAAGATAGAAGCATTTCTAAAGTTCCGCTACAAGAAGGACGATATTTACCTCGAAGAGCTCCGATTATCATTCGTAACTGAGTTTGAACACTTCTTACTCACCAATGATAAATTGCAATCAAATTCAGCCTTCAAATACATCAAGAATCTTAAGAAAATAATGGGAATGAGTGTCGACTTAGATTGGATCCATTCAAACCCATTCGACAAGTTTAAATGTTCATACAAGGATCCTAAGAGGATAGTGCTCACCCAAAGCGAAATCAACTCATTGATAACCACAGAATTCAAGATGCCTCGCCTAGCAGAAATCAGAGACGTATTTGTCTTCTGTTGTTATACGGGATTTGCTTATTCAGAGGTGCATAAGTTCAGATCACAGGACTTAGTTATTGGAATGGATGGCGAACACTGGCTGACTACCCATAGAAAGAAACCTGGAGCGCGAGAAAGCGTTCCTTTACTTCCAGTTGCACTAGAAATCGTTAAGAGGTACGAAAATCATCCAAGACGGCTTAGATCAAATCAACTCTTGCCGGTGAAAGCCAATCAAGTTTATAACGCCTACTTAAAAGAAGTGGCTTTGTTATGCGGAATAGATAAACACTTAACAACTCATATCGCACGTCATACATTTGCTACTACTATCACTTTGTCGAATGGCGTTCCCATTGAAACAGTATCAAAAATGCTCGGTCATTCGAAAATCTCTACGACTCAAATATATGCGAAGGTTCTAGATAATAAGGTGAGTAGCGATATGCAAGATCTAAAAGAGAAATTGAACTTCACAACACAAAAAACCAAATCAAAAAGAACATCGTAAGTTGTTTACGTTGTGTGAGGTTAAGTTTGTTTCATCGTGCGGATCTCTGTATGAACTTAACAACACTTAATAAATGATGAATACATGGAATACTATACTGCAACTGCCAAACAACTCTACCTTGAACTTGAGCAGTTGCAGTATTCCGTTTCGGATCATAGCAATCGAGCAAACCGAGCAATTCAATTGATCCGGAACACCTTAAAGTTATTTCGTAAATCTGTTTGCGCGCAAGGTTTTGAAAACCAAGACGATGAAATGCGTTTTTTTAAGCACATCAAGCCTCAGGTATCTTCATACCTCATCTTTTATACGCACATATTTGAAATTGAATCCAAGAAATCGGTATTAGATCCTGACCAGCTTAAGAAGTACATTGATAGAAAACGGAAAGATTTCCGACATCAGACATACGACAATCTAGAATTTGTCAACTATTACAAAAGCGGATACAAGCACCTGGACAAAACTTACTTTCTTCGCGACTCCGAATACGATCCTCTAAACCAATATTGCTCGAATCCTTTTCGTGACCCTGAATTTACTACTCCATATGATCATGTTGCATCTGTTGTTCTTGCGTATGAATTGTTTCTAAAATATTTAGACCCTTCACATAAGGCACAAGACGATAGGACCCATAAATTACTAAAGTGGACGGATTCAAAAGCTTCGCTTGTTGAACTCATATACGCACTCAATGAAAGTGGTGCAATAAATGATGGTAAAACAGATATTAAAACGATCTGTGCTGAGTTTGAGCGAATCTTTGATTTTGAGTTGAAAGATGTGTATAGTACTTATCGGGATATAACTTCAAGAAAAACCAATCCAGCCAAGTTTTTGAATAAGCTGTCGGATACTTTTCAGGAAAGAGTTAAGAATGATGAAGCATTGTAACGGTTAATGTAAAAACGTAAGAGGTGCTGTGTTTAAATTTATCAAATTTGAAGCGGGCGACAATTCTCGAAAACCTCTTATGGGCTGGGCGTTATTCCTCATGTGTATTAGAATATGAAACTAATATTTTATTACACCTACTTTTCATTCTTACAATTTCCTCTTCCTTATCTATAATCTGTTGCAAGTTGGAAACATAAGATTCTAAGAATTCAACTGTTTTAAACCCTACATTAATTTCATGTCCATGTAAATCTATTTTTTCTTCAACCTTGTGATGAGCAATAACTGATGAATTAACTTCATTAGCTTTTTTTAATTGTTCAATGTTTTCATCAGAACCATCAATTAAGTCCATAGTTAATTCATTATACCACTCATATTCTAGCTTTTCACCATTAATCACAGCAACTAATAATTCAACTTGTTCAATCACTGAATCAGTAACTGAATGTATACTGATATTTGAAAATCTTATCTTGTAATGTTGCTCGATAGATTTAATCTTAGTAAAATAATCAAGAAAAAAATCTGCTTCATTTTGCAAAAGTTCTATTATTGGTAATGATCTAGAAAAAGCCTCCCCTGATTCAGGGTACACTGTAAATATTTCTCCATCTCCTAGCTTTTTAAGAAGTGTAAATAATTCTATCTCCTCTTTTACATTACGGCAAATTTCTTTGTGTTTATAATTAATTTTCACCTTAGTTTCAGACAATGATTGTATATCGAGATTGATAATTAAACCAGCACTTTTTAATTCTGCATGAATTTCTATCAAAGAAGGAGAACCATAAAGTTTTATTGGAATACTAATCAACTCAAATCCATCTTTAAAACGAAGATCTATAGTAGTAACTATTTTAGGATTGCTTCTAAACTTAAGCTTTACAATACCTTCAGAGTCTGGAAATTTTAATCCTCCATACCTAAAGTCTGCATTAAGTAACTTATCTTCGGGCACTTCAAAAGTTCCAAATTTTCGTCCATTTGCAAAATCATTAAGTTCTTTTCTTAAGTCTCCTTCATTTTTAAAAGTAAAGTTTGCAATTCCATTAATGTCATCTTTTGTACCTTTTAAGGAAGTCACCTTATAACTATCCTTATCAGCTTTTAATTCAGGTAGCAAGTCTATATTTGCTAAAAAATGGCGAAAGGTATCTGCTGATATTTTTGCATTTTCGATATCTGAGATGATATGTTCTTTTAGGTGTAAAAGTAATTCAGATATCAATTCTTCGGCAGTAGAGTCTATGTAATGAATCCCTTTTCTTAAGAGGTTATTTACTTTGTGCTGTGGAAGATTTGGTGCAACTAAAAAACATTCTTTTCCATTCTCCCCAAAAGATTCTGTAATCCTGTCAAATATGACTGAAACATTCGGGTCTTCAAGATTATACCCTAAAAACAATACATTATTTGTGGCTAATCTTTCCCGAATAACAGACCAATATGTACCATTGTCTTGGTTATCCTTAAAGAAATTATTGTAGTCTGTTTTAGTTAAAATTATACTATCAGGTTCACTTAAATCTCCATGAACTTTAAATATCTGAGTTTTCTTGTTATCAATGAAAGGAATATGTTTTGTTTTATATATTGCCTGAGCCTCATGTTTATATGAATCCTCAAATAAAGTATCGTAATTAGTTGTAATTATTGTCTTAAAATGAGGTATGATTGCCAACCTTTTGTGCGTATCCGTAGTTTCAGCCTTTTTCAGAAATACTTCACTTAATATTCTAATTAAACTATTCTTGTTATTCCCCTTCAATCTGTAGAACTCTTCTGCTAAGTCTGGAAGTGGTAGTCCAGTATCAATACTTTCTTTTTCTTTAGCCGTAAGTGTTTCAACAAGGATTTCCCCTAATTTTTTCCCAGATGGATAGCCTGCATACAATGACATTCCAGCACCAGCCCAAATAATCACTTCTTCCTTTCTTATTAATTCAAATAAACTCTCTTTGTACATCTTATTTTTTTATGCAATAGTTACTTCTTGCTTGCCCATAACATACGTGTCCTAGAACACTTATCCATCCCATATGTTTTACCCATAAATCTAATCAATTTAACCTTAATTCTCAATCTCCAAAATCACATCTGTGACACACCTGTGATTTTTCAAAAATCACTCAAAATCATCAAAAAACCGCCTCTAAACACTCTGTTTTGGTCATTTTAGAGCAAATCATCATCGTATTTACCCATTTCTATAAAATCACATTTCACTCAACTTTGGTACTAAAATTTAATTCCCAAGCCACAAAGGGGCACAGAACTTTCTTCGAAAAATCTTTCCCTACCTGTGACACGAATGGTGAATAAATGAGATCAAACCGACCCAAATTTGTCAACGAACACAAAAAACAAATCGAATGGCAACAACTATCATTACACCCGAAGATCTAGAACAATTCAAATGGGATCTTCTTACAAACATCAAGGATCTATTAGACAAGAAGCAAGACAAGCCTGTTCCTCCACAAGAAGAAAAGAAATGGATCAAATCACATCAGGTGCAAAGGCTTCTAGGAATTTCTCCAGGCACATTACAAAACCTTAGAATAAACGGAACAATTCCATACTCGAAAGTAGGTGGAGTTCTATTCTACAACAAGCAAGACATCGAAAGAATTCTAGATGAAAACATGAGAAACAAACCACTCAATGGCTAAGAATAATGGAGTCAACTACATCAAACATTTGGAGCGAATTTCAGAATTGTTCTATGAAGACAAAAGATTGAGCCCTTGGCATGTCAGCTTGTATTATGGATTGTTTCATTCATGGAATAGAGCAAAGTTTCAGAGTCCGATTTCTATTTGTAGATCGGAACTGATGACTGTCTCCAAAATTGGATCAGCAAACACTTACACCAAGTGTTTGAAGCAATTGGACGAATGGGGATATATCAATTATTTGCCTTCTCACAATCCAATGAAAGGAAGCCTTGTGAACTTGTACACTTTTGATACAACTACTGATAAGAGTAGTGATACAACTGGTAGTAATGGTTCTGATAATACTCCTGTAACTCTCGTGCGACCTTCTACAAACAGTTTAAACAAAGAAACAATTAAACCTACTAAACAAGGAAACAGCAAAACTGCGTTTTCTCCTCCTTCAATTGACGAGGTTAAAGCTTTCTTTTTGGAATTGAAATCTACACATGATCAAGCTGAACAATTTCACAATCACTTTGAATCGAATGGATGGCTTGTTGGAGGAAAAGCAAAAATGAAGGATTGGAAAGCTGCAGTTCGGAATTGGATAAAACGCTCAGCGAATTTTTCCAAAACCTCATCCAATGAAGATCGACTTAATACGAATCAAGACAAAGATTATTCAATACCGTTATGATAGAGCTACCCTACGAAATAAAGGACAACATCAAGCAATACGATTTCAAAAAGTCCTGGTACTATCTTCAAGAACTTGGTCGCGTGAAATTCGGGAAGAAGTTTAAACTGCATGCATCGGACAAGGAGATTATTTACAAGCTTTTAATTTACTTTATCCGAGACGAAGAGAATTGTGTTAGACATGGATTAGATCTAGAGAAGGGAGTCTTGTTAAATGGTCCTGTTGGATGCGGTAAAACTTCATTGATCACCTTGATGAAACAATTTGCTTATCCTGATCACAATTACATTATCAAGTCTGCACGAGATGTTGCAATTGAATTCAATGATTCGGGTTACCCGGCAATCAAGAAATATGGGAAATCAAATAAGATCTATTGTTTTGATGATCTTGGAATAGAGAATAACATTAAACATTACGGGAATGAATGTAATACCATTGCTGAGGTAATTCTATGTAGATATGATTTAAGGATGTACGAGGGAATTGTAACTCATGCAACGACTAACTTGAATGCCGAGGAGTTAGAGAAATTGTATGGGAATCGGGTTAGATCAAGGTTGAGATCAATGTTTAACTTGGTAGCTTTTGGAAAGGATGAGGGAGATAAGAGAAAATGACACCATCAGTCAGAAACGTAGATACAATTCCCTTGATATTTAATCCCTTTTAAAAGCGAGTTGCAAACATTTGAATCATTGCACATATGCATGCAATTCGCATGTCATTTATACCTATCAAAGAAATAATATGTAATTTGATAGTTGAAACACTAATTGCGCCATTATTTGGTCAGAAAATCGGCTTATATCAAAAAAGAAATCATACTTGAAATCACTATCTGACATATTAGAATATAACGTTTCATATCAAGAAAGTGTAAAAGCACCGGTATCGAAAAAAATTACAATTTTAGATTCATTAGAACTAATAAAATCTGACATCTTTAAATTAAAAGTTGAAAAATTAAGGAGTCATCTTAGTAATGGAGATAAAGCAGAATATGCTAAGCAAAAATTAACATTACCAGCAATAACATTTTGCGCAACATTTGAAAAGAAAAGAAGGCGAGAAAATTTAAATCACTATAATTCAATTATCGTGATTGACATTGACAAGCTGGAAGATGAAGAATTAAAAAAAATATGGGAATTTCTTGAAAATGACCCTTTTACTTTTACTTTTTGGAAGTCACCATCCAACAAAGGCATAAAGGGCTTAGTTTCTATTAACTACAATTTTAAGTTGGATGAAGATAATATTGACTTAATTCATAAAAGTGCATTTAGAAAACTGTCGGTTTATTTCATGGAAAAATATGAAGTTGAATTGGATAACAGTGGAAGTGACACAACTCGCTTATGCCTTTTCTCGCACGATGCTCAGTTAATATTAAAAGAACACTATTACTCCTTTGAAGTAACAGAATCTGATTTATTCATTCCGAATAATGAAATCAAGGGTAAATCAATAACAATAAAGAGTGTTAGTAATAAAGATGCGCTATACAATCCATTAGAAAGAAACACTTCACGTGATAGAAAAACCATTGGATCAATATTAAATTATTTAGAACGCAAAAAATTATCGATTACTACTTCATTCGTAGACTGGTATACCGTTGCAATGTCAATTGCTAATTCATTCACATATGAAATAGGATTGAAATATTTTAAACGACTGAGTGCACTTGATAAAGAAAATTACAATGAAATTAATTGTACAAACTTTTTACTAAATTGTTATGAATCTAGAAATGGTTCAATAAAATTTAAATCAATAATTTATTTAGCTAACAAAACTGGTTACTTAACCACAAATCAAAAGAAAAAGGGTTCTGAGGCGGAAGGATAACCTCTCGCAAGTATCATCCTCTGCAACGGTATTTTGGTCATTTACCTGGGGACTTAAAAAAAATGACTAGACATGTATATGTCAGTATCTTTGTCAATATGTGCGAAAGCACTTTACAGGAACCCTTTTTCTTCTTTAAATTATGAAAGCATTTTCAACATATTTTACGGAGAGAGCTATTGTAACGCACATATGTAAATTACGCGTAAAGGTTGCTAAGGGCAGAAACAAAAAACACTTAATACATCTTTTAACAGAATCTGAAAAATATAATTATCATCTCAAAGAGCAAACGTTGGATGATAAAAATCAGTTTTCAGAATATGAGTTTGAATTAAATAATCAATTAATTAAAATTCTTCCGTCAAGAAAAAATTGGGTAAAGCTTGGTTCTAAATCAAGAATGAATCGCGACGGTTCCGATAAATTAACTTCAAATGATAAAAATTTTTACTCATTATTAAAAACAATAAAAGTTTATCGGAAAAAAGACCCTAATGTAAGTTGGCTAATTGAACTAGATAAGTTCGTTAAAGATATTCAGTCTGCAAGTGAAAATGATTCTTTTAAGATTGACAGTCCAATTATTTTTCCAAAATTAAAGAAAGAAGTTATTTCCAAAAATGAAAGAAATGAATGCCGTCCTATTTCAATGTTTTCATTAAAAGAGAGAATCATTTTAAGTATAACAAATAAATTTTTAACTCCCTTATTTGATGTTTATTTTCAAGATTGTTCATATGCTTTTCGTTCGAAAAAGAACAAAGAAGAAACATCCATAGTTTCTCATCATGATTGTATTAAAGAAATTATTGACATCCAAAAAAGAAACAATTATAAGCCGTTATTTGTAGTTGAATGTGATATAGAAAAGTTCTATGACTCGGTTAATCATACAGTTGTTAGAGATTTATTCAACAACCTGATTGACAGAGCGAGAGAAGATACTCCAGAATTAGACTTCAAAATTGTCGAACATATTTTTAATGAGTATTTAAACTGCTATGCTTTTAACAAGAATGTTCCATTGTCAAGTGACATTCAATATTGGGAAAGCTATAGTATCCCTAATGGAAAATTTAGTTGGATAGAAGAACGATTATCAGATTTGAACTATTATCCCGATATTGATTCTGAAAGAATAGGTGTTCCTCAAGGTGGTGCACTCTCTGGATTAATAGCAAATATTGTTTTAAATGAAGCAGATAAACAAGTTTTAAAAACAGATGTTTCATTTATACGTTTTTGTGATGACATGTTGATTATACATGACAATATTAATGAATGTGAGAAAGCAAAAAACATTTACCTTAATTCATTAGAAGAGCTAAAATTAGTGCCGCATAAGTTTATCGATGAGCTAAGAAAGAAAACAAAATCAAAGGGATCCAAAAAATCGCTTTCAACTAAAAACAACTGGTTTCCCAGAATTAGGATTTCCAGCCTTTTTTCTTTTCTGAAAAAATTAAGATTTTTTCAATTTAGGTCTAATAAGATTGTCGGTAAATTAAAATCAGAGAAAAAAATCAGAAAATACACTTTTAAGCCTTTTTGGCATACTAAATCAAAAGGAGCTTATAAATGGGATTCAATTGAAAACAATGGCTTTCCTTGGATTGGATTTGTTGGATATGAAATACATAATGAAGGAAACATTCGGGTTAGAAAAAACTCTCTAGATAAAGAGCTTAAGAAGCAAAAAAAAATTGTAGCTGAAATTGAGAAAGCGATAGAGCTTGGGCAAAGAAAAGTCAAAGGGTACGTTATTGAATCTGCTATAAACAGATTAATAGGTATGTCTGTAGGAAGGATTGGGTTAAATAATTTTGACGAAGTTTCTTCAGATATGTGTTGGAAAAATGGTTTTAAAGAATTAAAGCTAAATAAAGACTCTACAAGACAAATTAAGCAGTTAGACAGAAGTCGCAGTAAATTATATTACAATTTATTGAAGACAGTTAAAGATCTCGAAAAAGAACCGGAAGATGAGAATGTTGGTTCAACAGAAAAACAAAGACAAATTATCCACTACAATAAGCCATATAGTTATTATTATCAGGTATTAGAACGGAGTAAAAAACAATAGTTATCGTTCGAGACGAAGGAAATTATCCCCGATTCAATGACGATCTGGAGAAGTTATATTGGAATAGAATTAGATCTAGATCAATGTTTAATTTGGTGGCTTTTGGGAAAGAGGTTGGAGATAAAAGAACTTAAATATTATTCTCTCTTTTAAGGCTTTCAACCTCTTCAACTGGTAAGTTTGTCATAAGACTGACTTGTTCCGCTTGCATTCCTTCTTTCAATAAATTTACCGCTACTTTGGATAAAGCCAGAACAGTATTCATTTCAGCAGCTTCCTTTTTATATCGTGCTTCCAAAACATAAGGAGGAACATATTTTAAACTGTGGCTTAACTCCTCTAACAATCCCGAATCTTTGAAACTATAATAACTCTTGTCTGTAATTATTAAATGATCGTAAACAGGTAAATCAACAATGATTCCGACTTGAATAAGCCTATCAGTCATGTCTTTGTCAGCATCTGATGCCCGAAGGGTTCCACTTGGATGATTATGAACCAACACAATTTCAACAGCTCTTTTTTGCAAAGCAAAACTAAAAACCTCCATAGGATCAACCAACGCAGATTTCTTCGTTCCAAGACTTACTAGTTCTATGAATAAGATTTCATTGCTAGTTGAAAGACCGACAATCCAAAAGTGTTCCTTGTCTTGATCTATCTTAGAAGATCTTTTAAGGATACGTTGCATAACGTCGAAAAGATCAACGCCATTCAGTATTCTTATTTTTTCTTCATCCGAAAGTTCAACATTCATATTTCAAAGATATGATTTTAGCGATATATTCATAATAGAAATGGGGTCAACGTTTTAAACAATCCGTCTGGAGAGTAATATTTAAGTTCACCTGTTTTATCAACTTCAAAATATTCTCCATGTCCATTATCTTCAACCGGGACAAATCTTCTGATTTCGTCGAATTGAGATTCTATAACCTCTTCAATATGAACAGATTTATCGGGGAAATTGGCTTCCATAAAGAATCTTCCATTTTCTTTATAAAGCTGTAAACTAGATCCTACTCCAAACCTGTCATCTAACCAAGTGCCAATAGCGTTGCGAGTATTGTTGCGTAATTTATCAATAAGGTCTTTTTCTTGTTCTAAGGTTAATCCTTGGATGGAATTTTCCCATGCGCCAAAGTTGTAATGTGTATACGCCCAACATCCACTTCCGTCTATCATACCTTCCAATAAATAGAACATATAAACCCTTTCAGCCATATGAAATAATTTATTCTTGACATCCTTTCCTAGTAAGATCAAATCTTTTTCAGAAATCCTTTCATTCAAATAAATTGTGATTTGTCCCTTCCTATCATTCCTCTTGAACTCTTTTTTCTCAATGCAATAACTTATTGAACTTGAATCTGTCTGAAGCTCGCCGATATAAGGTCTACATCGTGAGAATTAATCGGGCACTTCTTTTATTCCAAATTTATATGTTGATTTTTTCTGTGTAATTTGAGAGTATTGATTTCCTCGACCCTTTAATCGATC
>JAWUWJ010000011.1:0-33661 GCA_034111925.1 Crocinitomicaceae bacterium | reverse complement strand
TCAAAATTACGGCTTTCACGAGTGATTCTTAGGATTTTAACAATGATTTAAAGTTAGAGGTCGATTTTCGGCTTCTTAAACACGATTTATCTCCAAACTACGTTGTACTTTCGTAATGATGTCGTTTTTGCGTTTATGGTGTTGTCTGATACTGCTGCTTTCGCTTCCAATGATTGGGAGGTCTCAAGTGTCCAACCTACGCGCTAAAACAATTAGACATTCGCATCCCGATACAATCATCAAACTTGATTCCTTATCGATTTATCCCGGTTCTTTTTCTGTTGAATGTGGAGGGAAAACTATTTCTGAGAGCGCTTACGAACTAAATTTTGCGAAAGCTGAATTGAAGCTCGAATCCATGTGCTCCGAGGCTCTTAAGGTAACGTACCGCGTTTTCCCTATGGATTTATCAAAGGTATACGCCCTAAGAGATACAAGTGTAATTTACAATAGAACGAAAGGAGATCGAGAGAATTATCTGATCACGTCTGGAAGCAATCAAAGTGATTTATTTGGAGGGACAGGATTGAATAAATCTGGAAGTATTTCGCGTGGCGTGTCCTTTGGGAACAACCAAGATTTGGGTGTGAACTCAACTTTAAACCTCGAATTGTCAGGGCAAATCGCGCCGAATTTAAAACTGCTCGCCTCTGTTTCCGACGACAATCTTCCAATTCAACCGGATGGAAATACGAATAAGCTTCGAGAGTTTGATCAAGTGTTTATCCAGGTTTACAACGATCGTTTCAAGATGATTGCAGGTGATTTTTGGCTGTACAAACCCGAAGGCTATTTCATGAAATACAAGAAACGGGCGCAGGGTTTAACGATCAATTACCAATGGACGGACGACACAACGAAGGTGTGGAAATCACAAGTGAGTGGTGCGCTTTCTCGCGGAAAATTTCAACGTCAAATCGTACAAGGAGTTGAAGGAAATCAAGGGCCATATCGCCTTACTGGTGCAGAGAATGAGCCGTTTATTATTGTGCTCTCTGGAACGGAAAAAGTTTTTATCGACGGAAAGCAAATGGAGCGTGGTCAAGAGTATGATTATGTGATCAATTACAATACTTCTGAAGTGACCTTCACATCTCGAAATCAGATCACGAAAGATTCGAGAATCGTAATTGAATTCCAGTACTCGGATCAAAATTATGCCCGGTCCTTGGTTCAAACCTCGACGGTTTATGAAACGAAAAAGATGAAGTTTTGGGTCAATGGATATTCTGAGCAAGATGCCAAAAATCAGTCCTTGCAACAAGAATTGAGCATCAGTCAAAAACAATTGTTGACGGAGATAGGCGACACTTTAGATCTTGCAAGAACATCGAGTATTGATTCGGTTGGATTTTTTGAAAACCAGAACTTATACAAGATAGTAACTGTAGGTGTATACGATTCTGTCCTAATTTATTCCGTTGATCCTGATTCGGCTTACGTGAGAGCGACCTTTGAATTTGTCGGTTCTCAAAATGGAGATTATCGATTCAGCAATTACAATGCGCTCGGCAGAGTTTATCTTTGGGTGGAGCCGATCCTGGGTGTTTCTCAAGGTGATTATGCTGCGTCTCGATTGATTGTTACACCGAAACAAAGACAAATGGTTTCCTCTGGAGTTAAACTATTCTTAACGCCAAAACTGACTTTTGAAACGGAGCTCTCTTACACCAAAAACGACTTGAATACCTTCTCAAGAGGTGATTCGGATGACGATCAAAGTGTTGCGGGATATGCAAAATTGATTGGAGATGTTCCTTTATCGAAAGACTCTATTCCAAAATGGATTATGCGAACGAAATTGTCCGTAGAAGCCCGTGAACGAAGTTTTATTCCAATTGAACAATACAGAGCCGTTGAGTTTGATCGCGATTGGAACACGAGGAATAAAGGGTTTTTAGGAAATCAATTGTCATCGGCGGTTGGGGTGAATTTCATGAACAGAAACGGGAACTTCAACTTTGAAGGACAGCAGTATTTGATCGGAGTGGATTACAATGGATTTAGAGGTAAGGTAAATGGGAAATGGAATAAGAAAGGGCTCAGAGCCAATTGGGACGGAAGTTATTTATCGAGTGAAACGGACAAGTCCAATGCGTTTTTGCGCCACCGTGGAGAAATTTCTCAATCGCTCGGGTGGATTAAAATTGGATTTAAGGACGACCATGAGCAGAATAAATTTCGCTCGAATATTTTGGATCCGACGAGTTATGAATTCTTTGATTACCAATTCTACATTGCCAACGGAGATTCCATCAAGAATAAATACAAGTTGTTTTATCGTGAACGCTACGACAAAAAATCGGACAGTTCTGAATTAGTTGCTGCAGCGAAAGCAAGATCTGTCGGTGGTGAAATTGGTTTTACGCAATGGAAAAACCACAAGTTGAAAGTGATCACGAGTTACCGTGAACTGACCGTACAAGATCCAACCTTGATTTTAACGGCTCCAGAAAACACGCTTCTTGGTCGAATTGAATACGAAATGAAAATCTGGAAAGGCGCCCTGACTTGGAACACTTTTTATGAGGCAGGATCTGGATTGGAATTGAAACGGGAGTTCCTTTACATTCAGGTCAATGATGGACAAGGAGTTTACACATGGATTGACTACAACGGTGATGGGATTAAAGATTTGAATGAATTTGAGATTTCTCAATTCGTGGATCAGGCGAATTTTATTCGTGTTTTCACACCGAGTAACGAGTATGTGAAAACGTATTCGAATGAGTTAAATCAATCGATTTATTTACGTCCACAACGACTTTGGGGAAAGAAGAAGAAAGGGGTTTTGAAATTCGTTTCGCGCTTCTCGGATCAAGCTCGTGTTCGAATCAAACGAAAAACGAATAATTTCAACACGAACGAAGCGTTCAATCCATTTGCGCAGAATGTCAGCGATACAAGCCTGGTCTCAACGAATTCAAACATTAGAAACACCTTGTTTTTCAACAGAACTTCAAGCATTTTTGGAGCGGAATACGCGTATCAAAATGTAAATAGCAAAACGCTTCTCGCAAGTGGATTCGATTCCCGTTCGAATGAATACCAAGAGGTGTCGTTGCGCTTGAACATAAAACGGAAATTCACGGTTAAAGTTTCTGGAAAGATCGGTGAAAAAAAATCCGAAGCCGATTATACTTCGGGTAGAGATTACGCTGTGAGCTATTCCTATCTCGAACCCAGTTTGATTTACCAGCCCAACACGATCATGAGAATCTCATTGGATGGTCGTGGTTCTGAAAAACGCAATTCACCAGCATTGGGAGGCGAACTGGCAAGAGTAATGGAATTGGGAGCTAACTTTAAGTACAACCAACGCGAGAAGGGAAGTCTTCAAGGAAATTTCAAAGTGGTACAGATCAATTACACAGGAATCCAAAATTCCGCACTTGGATTTGAAATGCTTGAGGGCTTGAAGCCAGGAATGAACTTTACTTGGAACCTTGGGTACCAAAGATCGATCTCAAAAAGTCTGCAATTGTCTATTCAATACAACGGCAGAAAGTCGCAGGACAATCGAATGATTCATTCAGGAGGAATGGAAGTACGAGCGTTCTTTTAAATTGTGAATTCGGAGTTATGAGTTCGGGGTTTTGAAGTTGAGAAAATATCAGGGGAACAATCATTAATTGTCAATACAAGTGAAGTAAAATGGATGATTACTAATCCATAACAGTCAATTTATACCGAACACAAACAAATTTGGATAAATTTGCCTCATGGGATCTATTGAATTACTTCGCGGCGACATCACAAAAATTAAAGTTGACTGTATTGTAAATGCAGCAAACACTTCACTTCTCGGTGGAGGAGGAGTTGATGGCGCCATTCATCGAGCTGGCGGAAAAGAAATTCTTGAGGAATGCCAAAAGATTAGAAACAAACAAGGCGGCTGTAAAGTAGGCGAAGCAGTTGTTACAACGGCAGGAGATCTTCCGTCAAAATACGTGATTCATACCGTTGGCCCAACATGGAATGACGGAAAAAGTGAAGAAATTGAGAAGTTGGCTTCCTGTTATTTGGGAAGTCTAAAACTGGCAGAGTCGCTTGGTATGACTTCCATAGCGTTTCCGAATATTAGTACTGGGATTTATAAATTTCCGAAAGAGAAAGCGGCAGAAATTGCTATTGCTTCTTTGCTTGAAATGCGTGGGTATTTGAAATCGGTAAATAGGGTTGTTTTTATTTGTTTTGATGAAGAGAACTATACGATTTACGAGAAGAAATTGGGTGAGTTGGGGTAGAATTGATTCATTTTAGCCTGTAAATACTTCAATTCAATCCTTTACGCACGTTATTCGCAATGAACGAAATGGCTCGAAAATTGTACATTGAGATATAAAATCGTTGCTATGAAAGTGGAAATTAAAGAGCCGTGTTCAGAGAATTGGGACAAAATGAAAATTGGTCTCGTTTCGCGCCATTGTGATTCTTGTGAAAAGAGCGTCGTGGACTTCACCAAAATGAACAGAGGTGAAATCATTATGCAACTATTGAACAACCCAAACGAACAAGTTTGTGGTCGAATGCGCAAAGGTCAATTCGATTTCAAACACGAAGACATTCCGATTCTCGTCGAGGCTTTAAGAATCCAACGGCCTTCCAATTCCTTTTTAATTATTGCACTTGTTTGCCTGAGTTTATCCTCGTGTTCGGATGCACCTGAAGGCAACATCAAGACACCTCCAGCGATTAATGATAAACTTGAGCAAGTTGACAATGACGACGATAGTTATCATGACTCGACTACAACAGGTGAAATTGAGATCCTTGATTCGAATGTTATACATCCTAAAACGGGAGAAATTCTAGTGCCAGTGCCTGTTGATCCCGTGCCTGAACCCGTCGAGCCTCTAGGAATGGTAACGATGGGCATTCCTAGTATTATTGAATACCCTGATATTGAACCACCGCTGCCAGGACCAGAGCCGCAAATAGTTGTTTCAGATGAACCCATGGATTTTCCCGAAAAAATGACGGAATATAAAGGTGGAGTCGAAGCAATGTTTACTTTCATTAACGGTAACATCACTTATCCAAAATACGAGCGTGCAAATGATATTCAAGGCAATGTTTACGTTAAATTCATTGTTGAGAAGGATGGAAGTATTACCAATCCTGTAATTCTTAAATCGGTTACGGGTTCCAAAAATTTTGACGCTGAGGTCATTCGAATTATCAATAAAATGCCCAATTGGACGCCAGGAGAACACCGAGGAAAGTCTGTTCGAACGAATATGACGCTTCCAATTCGCTTTGTTTTAAAGGGCTAGATTTACGTTTAATTGTGGACAGGCAAAAATAATTCAGCCATCATGCATCTCGCGCTTCCACCGCCTATTCTTTCGACAGTTGGGATGGCAGGACTCACAATGTGATCATTCAATTTATTCAGTTGCGTCAATTGATCTTCGTTCAAAGAATCGAATGCTGTTTTTGACATGACTAAAATTGTTTCGCCTTTGTCATTTTCGATTTGCAACATGTTCCCCGCAAAATGATTGTGGACTTGATCTTTGCTTAAGCTCACAATTTCCTTACCGCTCGACGCCATCGAATCGAGTACTCGTGTTCTATCCTTTTCGTCAATTGTGTCGACTCCAACGATGATATAACGATCGCCAACGCACATCATCACGTTCGTGTGGTAGATCAATTCGCCCGTTTTGCCGTAAGCCTTAAAAGCGACAGAATCATAGCCAATTGTTTCAGCGAGATCTTCCATTGTTTTTTGATCCGTTCGAGGCGAAATAGCACCATAAATGATCTTGTTCTTATGGTCTAAAATCATACTTCCGGTTCCTTCCAAATACGCTGGAGGATTTCTGTTTTCACGGTCTGAAAAATCAAGATGGTTGAATCCGTATTCTGCAATCAAAGACGATACAATGTCTTCTCTTCGTTCTCCTCTTCTGTTTGAAACGCCCATTGGATAGGTAATTAACTCACCCGATTGGTGCGTCGAAATCCAGTTGTTTGGAAAAATAGAATCTGGAGTTTGAGAATTTGGAACGTCAGAATGTACATGAACAGTAACGCCTTTTTCAGTCAATAGTTCAACAAATGCATTGAATTCATCCAAAACAATGTCTTGAATCTTCGAAATCTCAGACTTGTTTGGACGTTGTTGAAATTTATTTGTAATGAATGCTTCTTCGTTGAATCCATAGTTCGTCGGGGCAATCATCATTATGTGCGATGTCGTCTGTTTCATATCAAAACGAAAATACGGATTCCCTAAACGAAAAAAGCGTTTCGCCTCAGTTGAAATGAGATGAAACGCTTTTGAAAAATTCTATTTGTGTTTTAGAAAGTATATCGAATGGAAAAGGCCGCACCGTATCCAGCTCCTCCGCCATTTATAAAATTCCACATTGGACGTGTGTCAAGTCCTAATAAAATTGGAGCGCCCAAGTCGTTGAAGTCGTATTCAATTCCAATTTGACCTCCAACTCCAATGGAAATTCCATCATAAGAATCGTTGTATTTGTCATTATAGAAACCTACACGGGCTCCAGGGCCAATGAACCAGTTAAAACCGTCAACAATATTAAAGTTCCAATGGTAAATTCCTGCTAAGTACAAGTGGCTGTAATCATTGCCATTTCCAAGAAGGCCATTGTTTCTTCCTCTCCAACCCAAATCGAGCTCCAAACGATTGGCTTCTCCCATTCCATGTTGGTACGAAACTTCACCGCCTCTTCCATAGTTTCCAGCACCTCCACGAAGACCAATTGCGTGTGGGTTAACTTGAGATTCTCCATTGAAAGAAAATAATAGTAGGATCGAGACAATTGCTATTAATGATTTCATTGAGGTCGTTGTTTATAAGGGATTGAATTGTTTAAATTCTATTTTTTTCTAAAGAATATTTTAATCGGAACTCCTTGAAAATCAAACTTTTCTCTCAGACGATTCTCAAGAAATCTTTTGTAACTATCGCCAATGTATTGCGGAAGATTACAGAAAATTGCAAATGCAGGCGCATGTGTCGGTAATTGTTGCACATACTTTATTTTAATGTACTTCCCTTTGTTTGATGGAGGAGGAGTAGCATGTACAATATCCAGCATTACGTCGTTTAATGTCGAAGTTGGAATTTTCTTAATTCTATTTTCGTGAACTTTCGTTGCCGTTTCAAGCGCTTTGTGAATCCGTTGTTTCGTTAAAGTTGATGTGAAAATAATTGGAACATCGTTGAATGGAGCCAATTGCTCACGAACCATTTCCTCGTATTCAGCCATCGTTTTGTGATCCTTATCAACAAGATCCCATTTATTGATAAGAACAACAACACCTTTTGAGTTCTTTTCAATCATGTAGAAAATAGTCAAATCTTGCTTTTGAATTCCCTCCTGAGCATCAACCATGAAAATACAGACATCTGAATTTTCAATTGAACGAACCGAACGAAGCACTGAATAGTATTCAATGTCTTCATGGACTTTCGCTTTTTTACGAATTCCAGCTGTATCAACAAGCATGAAATCAAATCCAAAACCGTTGTAGCGTGTGTGAATTGAATCTCTCGTTGTTCCAGAAATTTCAGTAACAATATTTCGATCTTCACCTGTAAGTGCGTTCACCAATGACGATTTTCCAACATTTGGTTTCCCAACAATCGCAAAACGTGGAAGACCCTCGCCTGCAAGAACGGCTTCATCTTCTTTATCGAATTCTTTTACGATTTCGTCAAGAATTTCCCCCGTTCCACTTCCGTTTGCTGCCGAAAGATCGAATACTTCACCAAGGCCAAGTGACCAAAATTCAGAAGACAATCCAACGCGGTCAATATTATCTACTTTGTTTGCACAGATAAATACTTTTTTCTTTGATTTACGAAGAAGACTTGCAACAGTCATGTCTAGATCAACCAATCCAGTCATAACGTCCAACATGAAAATGATCACACTTGCTTCGTCAATTGCAATTTCAACTTGTTTGCGAATTTCACCTTCAAAAACATCACCTGTTCCGTTGGCATATCCACCCGTATCAATTACAGAAAAGTCACAGCCGTTCCATTCTCCAAGACCGTAAATACGATCTCTGGTAACACCACTCACTTCCTTTACAATTGCGGCTTGTGATTCCGTCAATCTATTAAAAAGTGTCGATTTACCTACATTCGGTCTTCCTACTATTGCAATAATGTTACTCATGTCTTTCCTTGTTCAATTGATCGAAATAGACCAATCAATTTTGTATTCTAGTACCCGTATTTCTTTAATTTCTGTGAAGATCCACGCCAGTCTTTATCAACTTTTACGAATGTTTCCAGATATACATGCTTATCGATAAAGTTTTGAATCTCTTTACGAGCTTCAGTTCCAATACGTTTTAACATATCGCCTCCTTTACCGATTAAAATTCCCTTTTGCGAATCGCGTTCAACAATGATATGGGCTCTAATTTTAGTGATTTCGTCTTCTTCAATGTATTCCTCAACCTCAACTTGACATGAGTATGGAATTTCTTGTTGGCAGTGAATGAAGATCTTTTCTCGAATTATTTCAGAAATAAAGAAACGCATTGGTCGATCCGTAATCGCATCCTTCTCAAAGTAAGGAGGGCTTTCAGGAATGTGACTTTTAATTTCAGCCCAAACGCCTTCAATTCCAAATCCATGAAGTGCAGATATTGGGAAAATTACCGCTTTCGGCAAACGTCTTTTCCAATAGGCCAATTTCCGAGCGACCATTTTCTGGTCAGACATGTCCATTTTGTTAATCAAACAAAGTACAGGAATGTCCAAGTTTTGAATACGCTCTAATGTTTGTTTGTGGTTCATTTCCGTTTCTACGGTGTCCGTCACAAACAATAGAATGTCAGCATCTTGAATTGATGAATTGACATATTCCATCATGTTATCGTGTAACTTGTATGCAGAATTAACCACTCCAGGCGTGTCCGAGAACACAACTTGATGGTCTTCATCGTTCACAATCCCAAGGATTCTGTGTCGAGTTGTTTGTGCTTTGTCCGTAACTATCGAAAGTTTTTCACCCACGAGTTGATTCATCAGCGTTGACTTTCCAACGTTCGGACTACCTACAATACTTACAAAACCAGATTTATGTGCCATTCTCTCAATCAATTGCCCCGAAACTTTTCGGTGTGCAAAGAAACGCTTTTTTCAATTAACCATAGCAATCTATACCTGATTAAAAGCAAAAGAGGTCATACAATAAATTTGAATGACCTCTTTTTAAAATATAGATTGGGTATTAATGTCTCTTTCCGCCGCTGTTACTTCCGCTTCTTTTGCCAGAAGATTGGCGTTTCTGCGTCGATTTCGTTCTACTCGATGAACTCTTTGATCTCGATTTACTTCGATCACTTTGAGCGCCTGGTCTTTTGCGTCCGCTTGCTTTTTGCGGCGCTGTTGATGGTGAAGATGTTGCTTTAGAAGCAGCCGACGATTTTGCAGGCGATGCCTGGGTTTTCTTTGAAGCTGTAGATTTAGCTGGTGAAGAAGATGATGTTTTCCCAGAAGAAGTTTTTCCCGTTGAGGCTTTTCCCGTTGAGGCTTTTCCTCCGCCTGCAGATGTTTTTGCTCCAGAAGTTGTTTTCCCAGCTATTTTACCATGCTTGTGGTGGTGCGAATTGTGAAAATGCGCTGAATGCGTATGGTGGTAATGGTGGTGTGCCTTGTGAAAATGGCGCGTTTGTATTCTTCTGCAATAGCTACGGTGGCGGTTTACACGACCGTTGTACACGTTCCAGTGCACTCTTCTCCATGGTCGGTACCATTTTGGATGGTGTCTGTATCTCCATGGTGAGGCATAGAATACATATCTCGGCGCAAACATAAATCGAACGGGTCTCCAAGCATGTGCATTTACCATTACGACTGAATTCGTTTTTGCTTGAGGTACGAGAATGTAATTTTCTCCGTACAATTCGGCGTCGCCTACTACTTGAACGTTAACTGTTTCCACTGCAGTTTTTTCCATTTCGATAACGGCGATATCCTGAGATTCGGACTCCGTTACTGGAACCTGAAGTGTTAAAGCATGCGATGTGCTATCTCCAGCATCAATCACACGGATGTAATCTACCTCGCCATCTTCGTTGAGGTCTAAGTTATTTACGTCAGATCCTTCTGAATTTAATTTTTTCTCGAAATCTTCGGGAGATTCTGAATCCTTGAAAAGTTCAAGAACCGCGTTTAAATCTAAATTGTCACCTTCGAGTCCTGTGGAGTCGACTTCGGTAGCCATAGCTGTTGAAGCAAGGAATGACATGCAAAGTAAAAGAATTGTATTTTTCATGGTTATGAATTTTAATATCCATGCATTAGACTGGTGGGAATGGAAAAGGTTTAATTTGGTAAGTTAGAAGTTAGAAGTTATGAGATGATTCCCATAACCCATAACTGTTCAGAACATACCGGAAACCCAATTAATTAAGAGTTAGGTGAAACCAAATTGTGTCTGCATTTTCCGTACTCGTAATCACAATTGTATTAAGAGCATCATTTAGGTCTTTATTTGAAAACGGTAATGGCGAAGATTGCACTGTATTGAAATTATTTATGCCCACAAAATCGTCCATTGATACACCGATCAACTTGGGCATTACTCGGAATCGTTTTTCATAGGAAAGAATGAAGTTCTCTGTTGTGTCATTGGCATTTACTGATAAGTCGTCTCCGTCTACAACAAAATAAAATGACAAAAGCGAAATGTCATAATTTGAATTATTGATAATTCTAAACGGGTAGGACCTCTCTTTATCACAGGAGCCGAGCAAGAAAAATAAAGCAGCAAGAAGCAGTAAAACATTTTTTCCACGAAGCTTATTTACTATTTTCTTTCCCATGATAGTTCTAATCATTGTATAGCACCGAGCTGAGATTCTATTCAGTAATCCCTTCTAAATCAAACAAAAATGCATATTCCATAGCAACTTCTTTATAACGTTCAAATCGGCCAGAAGCGCCACCATGACCAACGTCCATGTTGCAATACATCATCAATAAGTTTCCATCTGTTTTGAGTTCTCTCAATTTGGCGATCCATTTTGCAGGTTCCCAATATTGCACTTGACTGTCCCAATATCCTGTTGTGATTAACAAGTTCGGATAATCCATCTTTTTGATGTTGTCATAGGGCGAATACGATTTGATATAATCGTAATATTCTTTGTCCTTCGGGTTTCCCCATTCGTCAAACTCGCCCGTTGTCAACGGTATGCTTTCATCCAGCATCGTTGAAACAACATCCACAAATGGAACTGCCGCAAGAACACCATTCCACATGTCAGGTGCCATATTAATTACAGCTCCCATTAGCAATCCACCTGCACTGCCGCCTTGCGCATACAAATGGCTTTTTGAAGTGTACTTATTGTCCACTAAATATTGACCACAATCGATGAAGTCGTTGAACGTGTTTTTCTTTTTAAGCAATTTTCCGTTTTCATACCAATCGCGTCCCATTTCTTGACCACCGCGAATATGTGCAATCGCAAATGAAAATCCACGGTCCAGTAAACTCAAGCGAACAGAACTAAAATACGGATCCATACTCGCACCGTACGAACCGTATCCGTACAGCAGAAGTGGCGCCTTTCCGTTTTTCTTCATTCCTTTTTTGTAAACGATAGAAACTGGAACTTTCGCTCCATCTCTTGCCGTTACAAAGACACGTTCTGAGGTATAATTATCAGGTGAAAAATTCTCATCCATAACCTCAGCTTGTTTCAACATCTCCTGATTTTTGCTGTTCATGTTGTAATCATAAACGGAACTCGGAGTCGTCAAGGACGTATATCCATAACGAAGTACATCGGTGTCAAATTCAGGATTCATTGAAACATACGCCGTATAAGCGGGGTCGTTGAATTTAATGTAATGATCGTCGCTTCCGTCCCACTTTATAACCCTCAAATGGTTCAATCCTTCAGATCGTTCACTGACAACCATCTGGTTTTTAAAAAACTCAACGTCTTCGATGTAAACATCTTCTCTATGCGCCAATACTTCGTCCCAATTTGATTTTGAAGTATTCGAAACAGGTGTTTTTACAAGTTTGAAGTTCTTTGCATTTTCATTCGAAACGATGTAAAAATGATCTCCAAAGTGATCGACAGAATATTCGTGGTTGGCTTCTCTCGGAAGAATAACTTTCCATTCTCCATTTGGATTGTTCGCATCTAGATAGCGTGTTTCAGACGAAAGTGTTTGCCAAGAAGTCATCATCAGGTACTTTCCTGATTTCGTTTTGTGAATTCCAACTCCAAAAGTGTCGTCTTTCTCTTCGTAAACAAGTTGGTCTTCTGATTGATTTGTACCAATCACGTGCTTGTAAACTTGAAATGATCTTAAGGTTATAGGATCTTTTTTCGAATAGAATAATGTTTTATTGTCATTGGCCCAAGTCGCGCCACCTGTTGTATTGGTGATTTTATCAGTCAGAATTTTTCCCGTTGATAAGTCTTTAACGTGAATCGTATATTCTCTTCTCGAAACCAAATCAACGCTGTACGCCAAAAGGTTGTTGTCCGTTGAAATACTTTGCCCTCCAATCGCGAAGTAGGATTTCCCTTTCCCCATTTCGGGTCCATCAAGCATGACTACTTCAGACGCATTTTCAACGACTTCTTTTCTACAATAGAATGCATAGTCTTGACCTTCTTCAAAACGCGTGTAGTACGAATATCCATTTTTTGTAAAAGGAACGGATGCATCATCTTGTTTGATTCTGCCCTTGATTTCATTGAATAAACTTTCCTGAAACTTCTTGGTGTGTTTCATCATCTTATTCAAATAATCGTTCTCATCATTCAAATAATCCACAACATCTTGGGTTTGTCCGTCTGGTTTTTCAGCTCCTTTCTGTTCGTCACTGAGTCGCATCCAGAAGTAGTTATCCACACGCGTATCGCCATGTGTAGTTATCTCTTTCTTAATCTTTTTTGCTTTCGGCGGTGTAATCATGTTTTCATTCGTTGTTGAGCAGCTTGCAATTAAAACCGTCGCTGTCAGAAGGGTGAATTGTATTTTCATGGCTGATAAATATGAATTGAAAGTTAAGTATTTTTTTAGGCATTGTTGTCTTTTTCGATCCCACTTATTAATTGTTATATCGTTAACTTTAGAATTGGTTGAACGGATAACACTGTGCATTGTATGTACTTATGACACTATGAAAAAGCTTCTATATCTATTAATTGTTTGCTCTTCGAATTTAAGCTTTGCCCAAAATCCGGTTGAGGCTCCAAAACCCCTTGCAGAGATTCGCATTATTACAGAAAATGAAATTGGAGGCAATCGAAAAGTACATGCAGGAATAGAAATCAGCGATTATCCACGCGCGGAACATTGGGGGTATTGTGGAATCGAGTTAAGAGGAAACTCCACCATGCTTGCCGAAAAGAAGAGTTATGATTTTGAATTTAGATCAATTCTAGGAGAGGAATTGGCAACGTCTATTTTCGGTTTCCCCTACGAAGAGGATTTTGTTTTGCTCGCCAATTCTTACGATAAAAGCTTTGTTCGAAACGCTTTGGCATTTGAGATGTGGGGCGTTTTGGGCCACTACACACCAAAGTATGTGTATTGCAATTTGTACATCAACGATGAGTTCCAAGGATTGTACATGCTTGCCGAAAAGGTAAAAGTTGACCCAAATCGGATTCGCGTTGAAGATGAAACGAAGATCAGTGAGATACCTACTAATACTGGTTTTCTGATCAAAATGGATTGGGATGCGTACGAATCTAATTTCGGCTATCAGTATGAATCAATAGGACAATATCCTTTGCACTTCGATTTTGTTTTCCCCAAGACCAAGAAAAAAATGGATAAGGCAAAAAGAAGGTATGCTCGGGTTCGATTGCAGATTATGGCACCTTCATTTCAAGACCTTCTTCTGGATTCAAATGATCGTGAAAATCCTCATTATTCAGAGTACATAAATGTAAACTCGTTCGCTGATTATTTCCTTGTAAACGAACTTTGTAAAAATCCAGATGGTTTGAAAACGAGTATGTATTTGCACATGCCTTCAAATTATTCAGGGGATACTGTTCTTTCAAAAATTTCAATGGGCCCAATTTGGGATATGGATTTGGGATTGGCCAACGTAGATTATTCGAATTGTAGTGATCCAGAAGGTTGGGCGTTCCACGAATACGGACCTTTGAGTAATATTCAACGCTTGCCCAATTGGTGGCATTGTCTGGTTTACGATTCAACATTTATAGAAATCTGTAAACAACGATTGGCGCTTCTTAAGGGTCGATTTTCAATGGATTCTGGCGGAGATTTAATCGATAGACTGTATGTGCAATTGAAAGGTCCAATTGAAAAGGATGGTGAAAGATGGCAGGGTACAAGCGATGAAAAATTTAGAGTTGCCGGCCCAATCAAGAATACGATGGACGAACAGTTCTTGAAAATTCGAGCTTTTTATTCGAAACGAATTGAATGGATGGAAGCGAATTTGGATAAGATTGAAAAAGTGCATCCTGAAGTCGCTTATACTCAATCGTTGAATTTGATAACTGTTAAAGCGGATACAGTAAATAAAGAATTTAAAATTCAAGTAAATGCGCCAAAAACTCGTGATATGATGACTTCACAATGGAACGCTCCATTGGTCTATATGGACTACGACAAGTTTGTCGTTAAGAATCTGAAAGGTGAAATTGTATTAGAAGGGGAAGCATTAGATAATTTCAAAATTCCATACGAAGGTTGGGGAAAAGGTGAATATTATTTGGAAATCACAATGTTGGATGTGCTTCAGAAAATGACATCAGGTGGATACCTTGTCCCTTTAATTGCAACTTCACTTAGCCAAATTAATTTTAAACCAACACTTTCCGCTGTTCCGTTCAATGGATTGTCAGCCGCATCAGCTCCCAATTCTTATCCTCTCACAAAGAAAGAGAAGTTGAAATTTAGGCTGGTAGTGCCTTGAATGAAAAGTATTGAAAAGCTATAGAGGCGTTGCAGTAAGTTGCACGTTTTCCTCGTAGGGTTTGAATGATTTAGAATCGTAGCTATAGAAGTACAATTTAGATTTACCTGTTTTCGTATCCCAAAACAATGCCTCGTAATACGTTTTGTCTTGTGATGGAACATGAACGGAAGTATATCTTACCATTACTTCTCCTTCAACTTCATCCAATGGAGCAGCAGGAAATTGAACATTGTCCTCGTAAGCTTTGAATGCTTTTGTGTCGTAGCTGTAGAAGTATAATTTAGACTTCCCCGTTTTCGTATCCCAAAACAAAACCTCGTAGTATGTTTTATCTTGCCCTGGAACATGAACGGATGCGTAATCAGCCATTACCGTTCCTCCATAACTGATGTCAATCGGCACGGCAGGTAATTGAACATTGTCTTCATATGCTTTGAATGATTTTGAATCGTAGCTATAGAAGTACAATTTAGATTTCCCAGTTTTCGTATCCCAAAACAATGCCTCGTAATATGTTTTATCTTGCGATGGAACATGAACGGAAGTGTAATCTACCATTACGTCTCCTTCAACGTTACCAAGTGGAGAAGCCGGAAATTCAACATTGTCTTCATACTTCTTGAATGCTTTAGTATCGTAGCTGTAAAAATACAAGGCAGACTGTCCTGTTTTTGTATCCCAAAAAAGCGCTTCGTAATACGTTTTGTCTTGAGAAGGAACGTGAACTGACGTATAATCAATCATAACGTCACCTTTAATTTCAAAATCGAGGGGTGCAGCAGGGAATTGAACATTATCTTCATACGCCTTAAACCCTTTAGCGTCGTAGCTATAGAAATACAATTTTGATTTCCCAGACTTTGTATCCCAAACTATTGCTTCATAATAGGTCTTGTCTTGAGAAGGAACATGAACAGGAGTATAGTCCATCATAATTTTTCCATTAACACCTTCTAGCGGAGTTGCAGGTAGTTGAACATTGTCCTCGTATGCTTTGAAATTTTTCGAATCGTAGCTGTAGAAGTATAATTTTGATTTTCCTGTTTTCGAATCCCAAAATAATGCCTCATAGTACGTTTTGTCTTGCGATGGAACGTGAACCGATTCATAATCGGCCATAATGCAACCTTCCGTAAAAGGCAGCGATGCCATGATTTCAGCCAGTTGCTCTTTGTTTGGGAATTCGGCGTAATTGGCGCTTGAAGTAAAGCCAAGCGCTAATACTATTAGTAGGGTAAAGATTGATTTCATATGTGTGGTTTTGTAAAAGCAAAGTTAGTAAACTGATTTGGAATTTTCCATAGATCAAAAATCAAACCGAATTAAAAAGGAGTGAGTTTTAAAATGTGAATGAAGTGCCTTGAATGATAGGACGAGTTTTACTCGTACGACTCTTTCGTTTTAAAATCCCGAAGCGCCATGTCGATCAGGTTTAAAACAAACATTTTATTGTTTTCATCAAGTGCTGCAATTGCTTCAAGTCGCTTTATGGAATCTGCATCGATTTGCATTTGCGTGTTTCCAATAAGGTAATCAACGGAAACGTCTAATGCTTCGGCAATTTTGATCACCACATCAATAGAAGGCTTGATGTCACCTCTTTCATATCGACCAATAACATCGCCTGAAGTGCCAATGGCTTTACCAAGGGCAGCTTGAGATAGCTTTTTCTTCTTGCGAAGGAGCATTACGTTGTCTTGAAAATTCATACTGATAGGTCGTTAAATGACTCAATTAGAGCGCTTATTACAAATATAAGTGAATTATAGATCATAAACAATGCCAAATGTTCTTGCTTTATCAAGCTTTATTGTTTATATTTATGATTCATAAGTCAGTAAAATTGATATAAAAAGGGCTTTTTATAAATTTATCATTCTTTTATATGACACATAGATCACTTTTTTACGTCTAAACAAAACAAACGAAATTAAAACTACATGAAAGGAAAATTGAGCAAAAGAGAAGAACAGATTTTAAAATTGCTTTTGGCAGAATACACCCAAAGCGAGATATCCAGTATCCTAGGCCTTTCCTATAGTAGAGTGAGTGATGTTAAACGAATAATAAAAGGGAAGTGGGAGGTTGATTCAACGATCGGATTAATTCTAGAATCAATTCGCCGCGGATATGTTGAAATAGAGCGAGATACTTTTGATGAAATACCAAATTTTGAATCTGATGGGCTTAAAAATTACTCAAGTGAGGGTGTGTTATTGTAGTGAAAGAAGGCACCGCATTTTATTTGTCGAATCCGTTAATTCTGTCCTGTTTCGCGTTGCATTTCTCAGGCATATTGACGATCTTTAATAAAAGACTATCATATGAATTATAGATTAACGGCCAATTCATCAGAACAAACTCAGGGGATTGCAGAAATCAGTGGCAATGCAGTTAAATTCGGTGTCACAAAGGATTCAGAATTATCAAGCCCTGCAGATCTTCTAGTCGCTGCTTTCGCCGCGTGCTGCTTGAAGAATATTCAACGTTTTTCAGGAATGATGAAATTTGAATACAACCATGCCGAGATCAACGTTTTTGCAGAAAGACAAGACAGGCCACCGATGATTAATGTGATTAAATACGAAATCGAAATTAATAGTTCAGATTCAAAACTGAACAAGGAACTTTTGCATCGAAACATTCAAAAATTTGGAACGATTTACAATACCCTGAATGCGGTTTGTGAAATTACTGGAGACATTAAGGTTATAGGGTAGGCGGGTTTTATTCATTCGATTGATTTTTTGAAACCACTGTGCCTGACAAGCTGAAAACACATCAAACAAAAAAAGAGCAAACTTTTACGATTTGCTCTCTTTTTTTGTTTCTGGTTTGATCAAATTAATTCCCGAAATCACCCAATGCATTTCCGCTGAAAGAGTTGTTTCCGTCGTCTACAAAAGTACTTGCGTTGCTCGGGTTTAGCAATCCGTGTCCAGCACTATTTGTAACAGTTGAATTCCCAAGACGAAGGTAAGATGTAGTCCATAGAGTGATTATTCCAGTATAGGTTGAACTACTTCCTCCGTAGGAGAAATCGCAATAATCAAATCGATTTAAAGTATTTGTTGAACTGATGAAACGAATCCCTTCCCAAGACCCTGGCGTTGCACTATCTCCTGTAAAATTAATTCTATCAGCAGCTGTTCCAACGCAATTCAAAGATGCTCCTGGCCAAACGATCATTCTTGCACCAGTCTCAAATTGAAAACGAGTACCGGGCTGTACAGTTATATCGCTGTTAATTCCAAACTGTCCAATAATATGATAGGGGAATGAAGAGCAAGCATTTATTGTTGTTGGACTCGTTAATTGAGAATCGCGCACCTGAATAAGGTCGTAAAGGTTTGCATCTCCTGTATTTGAAGAGGCAATGCTTCCAATTTGCTGTGCATTGATTTCAATTGGGTAAAGATCATTCAGTGAAAAAAGGCTGTTACTTACGCCTCCAAGTGTCACATCCGGAGTGCCTGCTTTTAATCCATTTGAAGCACTAAATCCAAAATAAGATTGATCTACATTTAGATATCCGCTTAGATCAACATATACAAGTGCATTATAAGTCGCATCGCTTCCACCTCCTGTAATATCCGTGTATTCGATTCGGTTTTCAGGAGTATTTGTTCTAATGTAAATGAACTCCCACTGCCCCTTTAGAGCTGTTGATTCTCCTTGAATCTTAATCCGCTCTCCTGAAGTACCAACAGATTTGAAAGAACCATTTCCGATTACATTAATTTTTGATCCATTTTTCATCTGAATCTTAACACCTGGTTCAATCACTAAATTGGCAAACACTTGGTAGTTTCCTTCAATACAATAATCGGGAACGGCAGGATCTGCGACATGATTTGTTAAGATGATATCATCATTTTGATTTCCTGATAAAACCGTGCATTCGGGGAAAGTACCATCTGGATTTGGAACTGGGTCTTTGTCACAGCTGCTCACTACTAAACCAGTGATTGCAAGGGCGAATATTAATGTATGTTTTTTCATAATGTTCAATTTTTAATGGCTCATTAATAGATGATTAATAAGCTCCGTATTTGTACACTACAAAGTTGAGGAAAGATGAAAGGGGATTTTAGAGGGGAATTCTTGAAAATAGAACCAAGGGTTTCCCCTGACCTGAAAAGAGTCTTAAAAAATGAATCCTTTGAGAATGGACTCTCTCACAAGGCTTGCAACATTTTTCACTTGAAATTTCATTAACAATGCCGAACGGTATGTTTCCACCGTTTTCTCTGAAATGAATAATTTTGCGGCGATTTCTTTCGATGACAATCCTGCTTGAATTTGCTCAAGCACTTCCTTTTCACGGTTGGTTAAGTTTATTTCATTCGCAAACGAGTCCTTTGTGAATAACGAAGCAAATAGTTTCTTTTCCAACTGAGATGAAACATATTGCTTTCCATTGGATACGGCTGCAACGGCATCTATTAATTCAGACAAGGGAGCACTTTTGGAAACATACGCCTGAAAGCCACTCGCCAAAACAGACTTTACGGTAAGCTCATCTTCATGAGAGGACAGCGCAATTCGTTTCATATCGGGTGCAATCTTTATTACTTTACCAATGATTTCCCGCGCGTCGTCTTCGCCAAATCGAACATCCAAAATAAGTACATCAAACGTCTTAAGCTCTAAAGCTGTAAACAATTCATTCTTGTTAATGGCTGTTACAAATTCAGCATCATTATCCACCGTTTGAAAGTAGGCAATAACTCCATTTGAAATTAATGCGTGATCGTCTCCAATTAAAATGTTCATTTGCCCCATCTTATTTTAGATACTAAAAGTAGCTATTGTTCCCGTTTCTGAATTCGAATCGATGTGAAAATAACCATCCAATTGATTTGCCCTGCGAAAGATACTTGCAATTCCATTTGAATGCTTGGCTGATTCTACGTCAAAGCCGTTGCCATTGTCCTCGACAAGCAAGGTTATCGTATTTTCATCTTCTACCATGACTTGTATACTAATCTCAGCCGCATTTGCATGCTTTATAGCATTTTGAGTCAATTCTTGCGCAACGCGGTAAAGGACATTTGCTTTGTTCTTTTCGATGATCGCATCTGCAGGAAGCACCGCTGTAAACAATTTGCATTTTTCTGTTTGGTTGTCTTTCGCAAACTGAACCAGCGCCTCTGCAAAGCCAAATTTCTCGATATAAATGGGCGCTAAATTGTGTGACAATCTTCTCGTTTCTTCATGCGTTTGAAGGAGGAGCTCTTCCAATACTATTTTATCTTTTTCCGCAATCGTGCTGTTGGTCATGACTTGATAACGCGCCGCGATAAGGTTTGAAGCCACGCCATCATGAAGTTCATGTGCAATGCGTTCACGTTCAATTTCTTCTGCTTCGAAAATGGCCTGGATGACTTCTTTCTCTTTTCTCGATTCCAAAAGCTCCATTCTATTTTTATTTCGCTGACGGATAAAGAGCAACCCTAATACCAATCCGATAAGTACCACAAATAAAATCACTAGTATTAGCGTTAGATTTCTTCGGTCCACTTTCTCTTGCAACAGTTTACTATTGCTTTTGGCGAGTGCCTTTTCTTTCTTTTCGGTATCGTATTTTACCAAAAGTTCATTGATTGCTTTTTTGTTCTCAATGCTATTTTTGTCTAGAAAAATAGCATGCGACTCTTCCATAAATTGATAGGCTTTCGAGTACTCCTTTGTGCCGAAATAAGCTTTGGCCAAATTCTTCTTGATCGAGTAGAGGGTGGTCCTATTTTCTGCTTCATCAACCAGAGAAATTGCTTTTTCTCCATGCATTACTGCCAATGAAAAGTCTTTCGTACCTAAATTGGCACTCATTAGACCAATGGAATTTAGAATAATGAACGCTTTTACTTGATACTTCTCACTCATTTCCAAGGAGTTTCCTAAGTATTCTTTTGCTTCTGAGTAGGATTTTTCACTAATTGCGACTTCACCTAGCGCAAGATTCGCGACGAGAATTGCAATGATACTGTTTTTGCTTTCGGCACTTTTTAGAGCAATTTGTCCGTGCTCCTTCGCCGCTTTCATTTTCCCCAATTTGGCTTCCGAGATACTTAACACAGCCATCAAATTGCTGTAAAACCAATGGTCTGGATAGTCTTTCATTACTTGATATCCATCCCAGACATACTTATAGGCAGATTCATAATCGACCAAAGAGAAGTAAATGTTTGCAATGTTACTGTTCATCATTGCGGCATTTGTTCCTTCACCGGCATCCTCGCTCAGTCGAAGGGCTTTTTGGAAAAGAGAAATTGCTTTTTGGGATTCTTGCCGATTCGCGTGGATCTTCCCTATAAGGTTGAAGTATTTAGCTTTCGCATATTCATTTAGCTCTTTGGGAATGTTCTTTAAGGCCTTTTCAGCAGATACTTTTGCTTCATCCAATTGTCCAGTGATCAATAATAAATTCGCACTTTGAAATGTATAAATATCAATAAGGTATACATCCCCTTTTACCAATTCAAATAGTGAGTCCTTAGAAGCCTCATTGATGGCAGGTAAATTCTGTGGTGAAAAGAAAGAGACAATGGAGCTAGAATCACTCTTTTGAGCAAATGAGACTGAGGAACACAGGTGTACGTTTATTGCAAGAAGAATTAAAAAACGGGAAACACGGGTGCTAGCAATTGACATAGATTGGTTCTTTTCAGGGAGATAAATATAGAGAAAAGATACCGTATCCTTTTTACAGTGAGAAATTAAAAAAAGACCTACACTTGGGGGGTCTTTTTTTTAATTTCTCGACTATACCACTTTTTGGGATTTAGAAGAAACGATGTTATGCTACAACTAACTGCTAGTATAATACGAATCGGTTGTAGCAAATTCGATATTATTCTAAAGGGATGAAAGAATTAAAGTTTTGAAAAAATGGGCTTCTTCCGAAACCCATTGAACATTTATTGATGTGATCTATTCATTTATTTACGCGTAAATGTCATTTTCATAATTGCTCCCTGATATTCCTGTGTTGTTACAAATTCAGAATCTGATACAGTGTAATTGAACGAAACATCTTCACCATCAAGAGTAGTGATCAATGTCCCATTATCAACTGAATAGGTTCCTTCATATTTAACAATTGTACCAAGCATCCATGTCTTTAATTTTAACGATCCGTCTTTACCGAAAACATACTCTGTGTGATTGATCGTTTCTCGTTTCGTCTTATCGAACATCGCTTGTTCATCAGCCGGAGTTTCGACTCCCATATCAAGGTCAGTCTGTTGCCATGTTCCAACTAGCGTTGGTTCTACGACTTCATTTCGGTCTTGCTTCTCCTCAACTGACTGCTCTGTTTCGTTGTTATTGTTCTCTTCTTTCGTACCACATGATACAAGGAACATAGATGCTGTAATAGTAAATGCAAAGATTGTTTTGTTCATAGTAAATTAAGTTTTATGCCCAATTGGACCTTTTAAATATAACCTCTAACACATTTGTTTAGATGGTGTTTAATCTCGCTGCCCGCTCCCAAATTTTGGAAATCTCGAAGACTACCTATAGAGGGTAAGCTCCATTGCACAGAGCTAGAGTGTAAGCTTTGTAATATTCCGATTTACTTAATGAATTTAACCGTTTGATTTTCAATGACTAAAAAATAGATCCCGGCAGATAATTCGGCAACGTTTACTTTTGATTTTTTCGAACTTAGATTTCCATTTAGAATAACTTTTCCCAATCGATCATTGATTGTATAAGGAACGACTCCTGAAAACGCATCATATTGAATTGTAATGTCTTCATTTGCAGGAACAGGATAAATGCTGATCATTGGTTCTTCTGAAGCAATTGTTGAAATATCCAATGGTCCACAATCCACTCCATCTCTTTGGTAGTCACAAACGGTCTGCCATGCAATCTCTTGCATGATTACAGCCTGCGCTGGCGTTGGATATTCTGTATATAAAACGTCAAATTCACTTGTCAATTGATTGGGCAAGCCTACTGGAGATATTCCATGTATTACTGAGAACATTACGCAGCCAATAAAATAATTACCTCTTGAGTCTAAGTGGTGTTCATCAACAAATAAATCAAATACAGAAGACAAACCAGGAACGGTTCCGCTTTCAATACTATCTGACAATCGAGCCATTGCTTGACCTCCAGGAATGACTAACATCGGATTCGGATGAATTAGATTGATACTGTCCGCAATACTTTCCCATTTCGGTAAATCAAGATCAAGCCGATCTCTCCATGGAATATTGTTACCAGGATCCCCGTTGCATGAGGCACCTCCTGCACCGCTATTTATACAATGCCACGTTTCATAAAGGTAATACTGAACATTAGGATTTGATTGTTGGGCAAAACTATATAAGCTATCTGCATACCGGTAGGTATCGCTATACGTTAAATGACCATCCAAGGGAACGGCTTCTGTAATTATGAAATTTTCATAGCCTCCTAAGGGTAAAGTTAAATCCCATTGAGGACCTTGACCTGTTGTAGGGTTGTTCCAGTGCCATGATAAAGGTGCTCCATTCCCAATGTTTGCATCATAGGAAAAGGTTTGACTGCTTGCAATAGAAAGCTTATTTACAATGTTAGGAACATGAAAATTGATCAAGCTATGTCCCAAAAAGAACGTTTTATTTGTTTGCGCTTGAACATTTGAAGTACTTATGAAAAGCAATGTTGAAGCAATGAATATTCGTATCATAATTATTGATTTTAGAATTAATCAAGCCAGTGAGTATGCCGCTGACCTTGAGTTATCAAAGTTCGAACAATCATTCTTTATCAATTAGAGGGGATGTATGTGAATTGAAACCGAGGGTAAACCCTGATCTTTAGATTTTCAGTCGTAAGTGAATAAACTGTTCATGAATTGTCCCGAGGACTAGGAAGTACATTTGATTATAAATGAACCTCATCTCAAAAGATGTTATTTATTAGCTCTCTTTTACAAATCCAGTTCTTTGGACAATTCCAGCGCTTTCTCGCGGTTATAAGCATGGTTCGCTTTCAAGTACTCGACAAGTAATTTTTTTGCTTCCGTTTCCTTGTCATCACTTAAATTCGCCAAGATGAGGTACCATTTCAAAGTCGGAGTAAGTTCTGAATCTACCTCCGTATTTTGCAAGGCCTCATTTAAGCAAGAAATAGCCTTAGCCGCTTGTTGATCTTCAATATAGGAGATGGACAGATACAGGGAAACTAATGCGCTACTGGAATCGGTTGAAATTTTTTCTAACAAGGGTATAGCAGATAGGTAATCTTTCCCGTTGTAGAACTCCATAGCATTGTTCAATGTCGTAAGGTCTGCACCCATTGTGGTTATGCGGTCTGGATAGGGTTCGAAGTATTCCTCGGCAAGAACGGGTGCATCAATTGAGCTTCCTTGGAAAAAGAAATACGCAGGAACGGCTAAAAGACCAATTATTACAATCGCAGCAATACTGCGTTTCCATGTCGAAGAATTAGAACTTGAAGAACCATCAGAAATGGATTGAATCTTATTGCGTAATTTTTCACGGGCATCAATTTCAAGTAGATGGGTCAATTTTTTTTGAAGCTCAACTTCATCTTTGAGGCTTGCGTTTAGTGACAAGGAATGCTCAAATTCAGAACGTTCTGTGTCATCCATTTCTCCGGAAAGGTACCGACTGATTAATTCTGTACGTTTAACATCTTCACTCATGACATGTAATTTTGAAGTTGGTCACGGTATTGGTCATTCGATGAAACAAGCGATTTGAGCTTGGTCAAGCATTTGTTCTTTTTATTCATCGCAATTTGAGCATTTTTATAGTCCATGCTGATCGCAATTTCCGTCATTGAATACTTTAAACTCCAGAGTTCTAAAACACGTTTGCAATCCTGTCCAATTTTAGATAAGAGCATGTTTAATCCTATTTTTAAATTGTCCTCATTTGCAGTGTTTATTGGTTCGTCAGCGAACTCGGATTCCTCATTTTCATCCCAATCAGCATGGCGACTTTCTTTTTTTAGTTGTTTCAACCAAAGCGATTTACAAATCGAAAACAAGTAAGTACTCAAAGCACTTTCGGCTCGAAACTTTCCGTTCCGGATGTTCAAAATCAATTCGGTAACTCCCTCGACCAGAATTATATTGGCGAAGGAGGAATTTCCGCTATTCTTTAAAACAAAACTGTAAATAGAAGCTTCGTTTTTTTTCAATACATACGAAGTTACTTTGTTTTCGGCTGTTCCTCCTTTGAGAATGGCCTTAACAACTTCTTCATCTGAATATGAACGAAATAAAATTCCCATTGATACTTGATTTATAGGAGCGAAATTAACCTTTTTGTTATTATAAATGGGGGCTATTAATTCATGTTTTTACATATTGGTTCTCTCAACTTGAAAAACCTAACCAAAAAATTCTTTTTTTTTAAGTGGTTAGACTTTCAAACGAGAAGTTACTAACAGGAGAATTATAAAAAAAATCAACATGATAAAAAGAATTTACACACTACTAGCCCTATTTGCTACAATGCAAACATCATTTTTTGTTGCCGCGCAGGACACGATTCCTAAAATTAGGAAAGACGAGAGTCAATACATTATTCAACCTGAATTTGAAGAAAGCGCGACGAACTCCGCATTCACCCATTTATGGTGGTTTGGTGATGGAGGTTATAAAATTACATGCGAACCGAATGCCACTCATGTATTCCATTCAGACATTAGATGGAAAACCGCAACAAGGTATAACGGTACGAATCAATATGAAACTTATGCTATTTCTACCGAGAATTACGGGAATACAGGACCGCCTCCGAAGTTGGACACTTTCGTAGATATTTCTTCATTAACAACAACGGTAGACCATCTTCCAAAGGTTTTAGATCCAAGTAATCCAGACCAATACATTGATATTCGGAATTATAGAGATGCAGTGCCAGGTGACACGGTTTATTTTATTGTAACCTATGGCATTCCAGAATCTGGAGAAGCACTAAGTGGGGAATCATCGATTATTGAGATTGATTTCGGGTCTGATAATGAATATTTTCAGTATTGTGACGACTCCGATGTCAATAGGTCCTTTCTTCCTCACAGAGAATCGTTCAAAGGGGATCCGCTTTTGGGGCCTTTTAAATGGAACATCCGTCCTGATAAAATCGCTGTGGGTGGAGAGCACACGATGTTGTTACCATTTAAGTATACTGGAGAAAATACGAGAGGTGAATTTGATGTTACGGCAGACTTTAAGTACCGTAAATTCGCAACTCCTGCAACGCTTATTACGTCCACCGAAGATGTTCAAATGAATTTCGCTCGTTCACACGATCCGAATTGTATCTTAGTGAGTCCCGATACAACAACCAATTGTGCCATTGGAGGTGATTTTCTGGAATATGAAATCCACTTTCAAAACACAGGTGAAGGACATACGCGCTATGTTCGTGTTGATGTTCAACTTGATGATATGCATGAATTGTCAACGGTTGATCTTATCCATCTTCCCGATGGGTTTCAATCAATTTTGGAAGGTGCATTATTAGGTCCAAATCGGGTTGCATTAAATTCTGGCTCACCTGCTTATTATGAAATTGATGCCGTTAACAATCGAATTTCCTTCGAATTTCACAATTTGGTTTTAACAGGATTGTCAGATACTTTGTTGCCACATACCGAAAGTTCCAAAGGTCAATTTACTTTTCAGGTTCGAGTGAAAAATGACTATGTAATTGGAAATCCGATAAAGGCGAAAGCTGCAATTATATTTGATACGAATGATCCTGTGGAAACTAAGGAAGTGATCACTACTTGTTTTGACCCAGTTCCTAGTAACAGTGCCAATTCCAATGCAAATGGATCAACGAATGGAACCGTTTCAAATAGCTGGTGCAGTTGTTGGATGATTTGGGTCGCCATTGGAATTATCTTTCTACTTCTAATTATTATAATAGTACTTCTAAGAAGGAGGAAGTGATTTTTGTTCGATTTTACAAAAAGGCTCAATTTTATTGGGCCTTTTTTTTGCGTTACTGATCTGTTGTCTATTTTAGTAACAAATACTTTCAATGAATACAAAGGTACTATTGCATCCAATTCTTTTTGTTTTCTCATTTTTTGCCATTCAAACTTCGGTTCTGGCAAACAAGGAAGTGGACTCGCTTCGTAATGTCCTGAAAGAATTGCGAGCATCTGAAGATCTACCGAACTGGATTAAGACACATAAAAACCTTTGCAAAGTATACCGAATTCAAGGAGCCTACAAACAAGCCGTAGTGAGTATAGATAATGCCGAAAAGAATTGGTGGCGAGAACCAACAGATTCTTTGGAATTGGTTGAATGGGGTTGGGCCTTAGTGAATCGAGCCTATGTAAAAGGAGAAGGTGGTGATTTCCTTGGATCAAAGGAGGATTATGCATCGGCATTTAATGTTTTTGAAGGGTTGAGGTGTGTCAATTTGAATGTTGTCAATTATGTGTATCATCCACTGGCGAATATATACACAAGGCTGGGAGAGAATGAGCAAGCGATCCAATTGTTGAAAGTGTTTATAGTGCGGAATGAAACGGTTGAAAATACTCGTTTTATTGGCCTTGGATACAATGATTTAGGTTTGGCTTATTTGAATAAAGGAGATACTGAAGAAGCGCTCAAAACATATAAACAAGGACTTAATGTACCAAATGCATCGTATGGATCATTGGGGTTGATTGCTTCGAATTTGGCCTCTTTGTATGCGGATATTCACGAACCAGAAAAAGGAATTTATTACGCTCAGGAAAGCATCAAGAGTTTAAAAAAAGCATCAGAAAATCAAAGGAATAAAGGATATTTGGCAGGTACGTATGTTACTTTAGGACAACTTTATTCGAAGCAAGAGGCCTTTGTAAAAGCGGATCAAAATTTCTCATTGGCGAAGGATTTACTGGCTTCAATTTATCCTGAGATGCAACACCGCAAGTGGGGAAAATACTACTTGGCTGTAGGCAATTCGTTCAGCTTGCGAAATAATTTCAAAGCTGCGCTGGATCAGTATCAAAGTGCGCTCAAAGCTGTGCTCCCCGATTTCAATCCTTTGAATCAATCCGATCTGCCGTCGATTGATATTCTGTATCCAGAAGTTGTTATTATTGAAGCCTTGACGAATAAAGCGAAGACCTATGCGCAATTCAGCAATCAGCAGAACAACCGAACCGATTATTTGGATTTAGCATTTCAGCATTACATGCTCTATTTTGAAACGGAAGGATTGTATCGCCGTGAATTTGTTGATTACAAATCAAAATTGGATTTTATTCAGCAGGTTCACGAAATAGGAGAATCTGCATTGGAGGTCACATCTTCGCTGTATGAAGTTTCAAAGAATGAAGAATGGCTCTTGGAGGGGATTATTATATCGGAGCGTACCAAAGGAATTATTTTATCTGAATCCATCGGTCTTCAGCAAAATAGAGGACAGTTCCCTGAAGGTTTTAGAAAGTTCCTCGATCTTAAAACGAGAAAAGAGAGCATTTTGGCTTCTCTTAAACGGAATGATTTAGGGCCGGCGCAATTGAAATTCTTGAAAGAGGAAGAGCTTGAAGTCAGTCGTCAAGTATTGCAAATGGATAAAAGTATCCGAGATAAATATCCTGTGTTGCACCGGCAATTGTTTGAGACAAATCGATTCAATAAATCTGAATTGAGACACATTCAAAGTCAATTGACCTGCGATTTAATCAGTTATTATTTTGGAAAAAAACACGTCTACATCTTCAGTATGTCGAAAAACGGAGTGGCGAGTGACAGGGTGGAGGTGACGCAAAAAATCTTGAGTGACATGGAGATTTTCCGCACAAACCTTACTTCTCCCCAATTGAATAGCTTTGCTGTATATAAAAGTGCAGCGGTAAGTACGTACACAACTTTCTTTGCAGGAATTGAATCTTTTTTAACGACTGAAAACGTCATTGTGATCCCGGATGGATTTCTTTCTCATCTTCCTTTTGAAGCCTTGGCGAAAGATAAAGGAACCAACTACAAGAATCTTTCGTATCTCATTCGGGACTATTCCTTTTATTACTCTTATTCAATTAAACAATTGGCCCAAACCTTCATTACTAGAGAATATGAGAGCAATTTTTTGGGAATTGCACCCGGTTTTTCAAATTCGAGCCGTTATGCCGAACTTTTGCAATCTAAACAAGAGGTAGAGTCAGGTCGTTTGCTATTTTGGGGAGATAAATTGCTTGGAAATGCTGCTAGCAAGAGGAACTTTCTCAGTCGAGCGAAGGATTATAGAATTATTCATTTGTCAACACACGCCGCTACTTGGTCAGAAGAATTTCAACAAGCATTTATTTCATTTGCCGAAACCGGAACTACATCTGAGAATCATTTATTTTCCTCTGAAATGTCAACGCTTCAGTTTTCTCCTGAACTAATTATTTTAAGCGCTTGCGAAACGGGAAGCGGTAATTACGCCAAAGGAGAAGGCGTTTTAAGTTTGTCACGTTTATTCGCACAAACTGGGAGCAAAAATATTATTGGTTCCTTGTGGCAGGTAAATCACGCTTCGAACAGTTCCATTCTAGCGAAATTTTATACAAAGATATACGCAGGAGAGCGCATTCATGAGGCGCTGTCGAATGCAAAAAGAGGATATTTAGACGCTTCTGATGTAGACGCATTGGGTGCACATCCTTACTATTGGTCAGGAATGGTTTTGATAGGCAATAACGAACTTACCATGAATTCAAACAAGGGTAAAAGCAGTAGCAGTTATTTTGTTTGGTGGACTCTTCTTTCAGCGGGCGTATTGATAATCTCCGTTCGGTATTTTTCGAAACGACGAGTGGCATAACAGTTGCTGGCATATCACCTGAATCAACTCTGAATAAAGGAATCTATTCTGGTTTCCGAAATGACACTCTATTTATTAATGACACTGAAGAACTTTAATTGTCAAAAATTGCTTGAATTACAGAAATACTAAGCTTATAACTGCAAGTCAATATAGCGCACATCTACGCACCAAATCAGGTAATTGTACGCACAACGCTCTTGATTTTAATTTCTAGATTTGAAATTGAACCAAAGATTACTATTTATGAAAATAAACGAAATTAGCACTGTCGCAATTTATCCTCCAGTTGGAATTGCGCGAATAGGTAACTCGCCAGAACACTTTTTGGCGTCGGAAATTCCAGGATATTCAGAAGTTCCAAATGGTGGGTTTAAAGATAGTAAAGGTCGAATTAAAAAAGAAGTTGCTCGATTTAGAGTGTATGCTTTTAACGCAAAAGGTGAGGTTCTTGGCGAATTAACAGATAAAGAAGCGTCGATCAATTGGCGTGTTGAGGTTGCCAATTTGAAACCAGCATGGTATGAATTCAATAATGCGCTGGATCTAGGGAAGAAATACGCGATTCCATCGATCAGACGAAACAATGATGTTGTTGGCGGATATAGAGAACAATTGGCAATTAAACCGAGCTCGAAATCTATTTCAGGTAAAAGCAAAAAAGGCGCGAATGCCCATTTTGATGACGGAAAGTTTTACGGTAAGAATGTTGATTTAGGACATTTACAAACTGATAGCGAAGGACGAATGTTGTTTTTTCCTGGTGATGGAGGAGCAGAATCACACGATGATTTACCAATTACAACATTTGCCAACAACAATGGTTGGCATGACGATACATGTGATGGTGTTGTGCGAGCAACGATTTCCTTAAAAGGAAAGAAGATTGAGGCGAGTCCAGCTATGGTTGCTGTAACACCTCCAAACTTTGGTCAAGGTTTATATGGAGTAGTTACAATGAATGATGTTGTACAGAATTTGTTTATCAAAGAAATGAAGTACCCTAACCCTTCTGCCAAGGGAGTTGAGTTTTGGAGAGACATCTACCCAATTTTTGAACGTATGACAAATACGCAATGGGTTAATGAAGGGTTTAACATGCTTTTCGGGCATAATTCTCCGTCAGATTTTACAAATCCGGCAATTGTAAAAGTCTTAAAAGATCCGAGTAAGGATTCAGAAGCGCATAGAAAAAGAGTATTCGAATGGTTTAGAGATCCACTTTCGAAGAAAAATACGCCAGCAAAAGTTCCACCATTTTATGGAGATGGATTTGGTAATTACTCTGATATTGCGTTGGATAATCTCCCGATTACAGTTGTTCAATATGAGCGCTTGAAACTGTGGATGGAGGGTACATTCATAACAGGAAAACAACCAAAGCATGTTCCGTTTGATAAGTTATCGGCTAAAGATCAAATTGAAGCCTTAAATCAAGCAGCTCTCGAAGATTGTTTGGGTGGACCATTTCATCCTGGAATTGAGTTGACGTGGACAATGCGCGTTGCTAAAATGTGGAAAGAACCTTATCGCTTGAATGTATTGCCAGAAGGGGAGTCTATTCAATTGGATTTTGGAGATATGTTAACACCAGAAATTGCATTGGCAGATGATGGACCTTGTTCTGTGAACGGGCCTGGATCATTGACACGATGGATGGGCGTGCCTTGGCAAACAGATGAAGCAAGTTGTTTGTCTGGATATACGGTTTCAACTTATTTACCATTGCCATCATTTTGGGCCGCACGAGTACCAAATCAAGTGTTTGCGGAAGAAGGATATATGAGAATTCAGGCCAGTCATGTAAATATAGCGCAACGATTAAAACACTTTGATTTCCGTCAAGACTGGTTAAGAGATATTGAAGCAGATCATTTACAGCGATTGGAAAACATGGTTGAAGAATGGCATCAATTGGGAATTGTTACCAAGCAGGAGAATCCGATCTTCAATAACAAAGAAGGTTATTTGCCAGAGGTTTCTTGGGTAGAAAAAGGAAGAAACTTTGATGACGGCGATCCAGATCCTACTTTTGCTCAAGTACTCTATGCAGAGGGAGACAAAAATAGTGTGGTTCAACCGAAAGAACGCGTGAAGGCACATGCTGAGAATATTATGGTGAGTAGTCTAGACGATGCAGCGAAGAAAGTTGCAAGCATTAGAGCAGCAGGACCGAAAAGTTCTAGAAAGAGACGAACAATGAGACGTGACGAAAGATAAAATACATTACCAAGTACTAATTATTGGTGGCGGTCCTGCAGGGATCGCCACCTCTCTTACGCTTTCTGCTAGAGGAGTTTCAAATTGTATTGTTGAAGCTCAATTAGAACCCCAACCTAAACCTGGGGAATCAATACCGCCAAATGCAAAACCACTTTTACAAAAAATGGGATTGCTTGAATTGGTTGAGCATCCAAAGCATACGGTTTACTATGGAAACAAAAGTTGCTGGGGATCAGGCCTTCTAGAGGAAAAGGAATTTATTAAGGGGATATATGGTCATGGTTTCCTATTGAACCGACTTTATTTCGAACGTCAGCTTAGAGAACGTGCAGAGAAATTTGGTGGCAAATGTTGGATAGGATACAAAATGATCAAGCTCGACTCATCCAATGATGGGATTGAAATACAAATTGGCAATGGAGAAACTACAGAAGTTCTTCATGGTGAATTTATCGTTGATGCTACAGGTCGAAAAGCGTCTGTATGCAATAAATTAAATGTCAAAAAACAAGAATTAGACAAGCAGTTTGCGCTAACTTTTCATGCGAAACTAGAGAAAGAGATTCCACAACAAATTACCGTTGAAGCTACAAGAAATGGTTGGTGGTACGCTGCTCCAAATGATGCTTCCAGTTTAGTTTTAATGTTCTTTACAAATAAAGAGATCATTCCAGAAAAATCAGAGATCGCTTCTTTTTTGATGAACGAATTCGATTCAAGCAATCATATTTCAAAAATGACAACGTTGAATGCTGGAGATCTTGATGAAACGAAAATTATGCCGACGGGTACGAATCGATTAAAGCAACCTTATGGCGATAATTGGTTGGCTGTTGGAGATGCTGCCTATTCGTATGATCCTATTTCATCTTATGGCATTACTTCTGCACTTTCTTCTGGATTTTACGGTGGTCACGCAATTGCGAGTAAGTTAGATGGTGAAAATGAAGCAATGATGACTTATCATTATTTAATGGAGAAGTCCTTTGAAACATACGTCGAACGAAGAACGATTCATTATTCTACAGAAACAAGATGGAAAGAGGCTAAATTTTGGAAAATGAATAACGCCGACTTAGAGTTTCAAGCGAAATAATACGTGCATTTCAGAATACCAAATGGCAGATTATGTTCTATTCAAATTCGAATATACGTTCTGTTGTTCCATCGGAATAAACATAGATGAGAATTTTATTCTTTTGAGGCGCTTGTCTGCCTGCCCATAAGGTCAACAACTTTAATTAAATGTTTTGTTGCTAAACCCATTGCGTTAATCCCGAGGTCCCATGAGCAAATGCTTTGTGCCAAATCTCATCAACATTCACTCCAAACAAATATTGCTTCGTGGCAAATTGATAACCAAGGCTCCATTGTCCATTAATAGATTGTTCAACTACGTTTGCTTGCGGGTCATTAGAATGTACAAGCAAATTCAAGAGAGTAATTATTTGGGAATTGCGAAAATCCAAATTAAGAGTCAACGATTGAGTAAAAAATGACTTAAATTACCTTTTCTGTTTATGCCAAAAAAAAAGCCTCTCCAAAAATGGAAAGGCTTTCGTTGTAGCGGGGACAGGACTCGAACCTATGACCTTCGGGTTATGAGCCCGACGAGCTACCAACTGCTCCACCCCGCGATATATTCTGATAGGATACTCTCTAACAGCGGTGCAAAGATACATGTTCTTTTTTGACTAGCAAGCA
>JAWUWJ010000010.1:0-23619 GCA_034111925.1 Crocinitomicaceae bacterium | reverse complement strand
CCGTCATCATTCATGTTGTTCACATAATCTTGATACGCTTGATCTCCTTTTTCTTCCCAAAATTTATCGTAGTGCTCCCATTTCGAGAATTCTTTCTTCTTTTTTCCTTTACCATCTTCACAATCATTGGAATGCTTTTTCTTGGATGAACTTCCACCTCCTAAACCGCCGAGAAGGATTTTAGAGAGAATGAATAAACCAACGGCTTGCCAATACGTTACGGTTGGCAGTCCGAATATGTGGGGCATTAATCCGTTCCACAGCCACATGATAATGAATCCCAATAGGATCGCTAATCCAGTGAAGGCTATGATTCCGAATACGATCATTGCTGCAATAACAGCTGGGTTTTTACCCCGCATTTTGTGTTTGAAATAATTTGACATTGTTCTTAATTTAAATTTATAATTGTTTTTTACTTTTCAATTGCTTGTGTAATTGAGCTATTGCTCGGTGTCGTTGAGACATTAGTGTTCCTTCGGGAATTCCCGTCTCATAGGAAATCTCTTTATAGGTATACCCTTCAAAATCAATCGTGATAATGATATCACGGTAGGAAGGTTTTAACTCCATAATTGCCTTTTTAAGCGCGTCTTTCATCTGTTCCGAGTATGAATTATCTGACTTGCCGTAAAGTAATTCTGTAAACTCAATCAACTTGATTTCATTTTCGTCCTCGTTAGAACTCGAGTTTCTACGCTTGCGCATCACGTCGATAATCTTGTTCTTAATAGAGTGGTAAACCAAACCTGGAACGTTGTTGATTGTTGAATATCGGTCTGCACCAGAAAATAATTTCAAGGCAACATCTTGAATGATGTCATCCGAATCCCACTCCGTACTAGCTTTGATTCTCGAACTAACGAACGCACGTAACGAACTGTACTCCGAGTCGAAGAAGGATTCTAATTTTTTTTTATTTTCTTGTTCAGAAGTCATTCAATAGTTAAGTTAAAAACACTTCACTTATAAAGACGCAGTTTCTTTAATCCCTTGCATTTATTTCAAATTAAATTTAAAAATAAATTGATTATATAAAAGAAATGCCCGAAACAGCTGGTGTTTCGGGCATTTTTTATTTTGTGTTATTCGTTAAACTTATTCAAAGTATTCATCAAATACTTCATGCGCCATGATTAATTGGTCATAAGCGGCAGCGCGATCGTCATCTGATTTTGCGTCTTTGTATGTATCCAGTAAATCCATATACGGCAACAGCCAAGAGTGGAGTATATCGTGTCCGTGGCCTTCCATGTCGCAACTACTTACGAATGAGTTTTTGAGTTCGATAAGTTTTTCCGAACGCTTGTCATGACTTCCTTTGTTCTTAGTCAATAGCGCAGATGATTCATCCATGAAGACTTGCATTTTATCGCTCACATCCCATTTTTTGCCATCGTTCAATTCCAATTCGATTTCATCATAAATGGAAGGGGCTTTCTTTTGATCTTCTTCTGAAGAACACGCTCCAAGAAGGAATAACATCGAAAAGTAAAAGATTGCTCTGTATTTCATATTTATGTGTTTTTTGTTTCTGAGTTCATTTTATTCTTTGCAAAGGTAGCTTTGTTTAGCTTTTCCACAAACTCCTCCAACGGCACGCGGTGCACAAATGCTGCGGTGCGAACTGTAATGAAGCGCGTTAAGAATTTTCTAAAACTAAAACTCCCCACTTTCTTGACGCCGAGCATTTTCATTATTTCAGCGATGTCACCATACTCCTTTAGTATTTGTGAAACGTATGTCTTCTTCGTAATCTCCATAATCATTGATTTAAGTATTATATTGACAAATATACACCGTGGACTATGGTCAACGGTCAAATAAAAAAGCAAGTATTTTATGAAAGTGGGCCAAATTGCTGAAAAAACGGGTGTTTCAAGAGACACCGTTCGTTTGTATGAAAAGTTGGGACTTCTCGGAAAAGTAGAACGTCCTTATGAGTACAATAATTATAAAGAATATGGAGAGGAGAACATTTACAGAATCAAAATGATCAAAGAAATGCAACGAATTGGGCTTACGCTTAAGGAATGCAAAGGAGTTATTGTTGCCTTGGTCAATGATGAAATGGATTCTGAAACTCGCCTTAATTTCATCAAGGGAAAGATAAGCGATGTTGAGATGAAAATCAAGTCACTCCAAGGTATTCAGGCTTTTCTTCAAGAGCGCATTGATACGGATTGTGCCTTTAACAGTGACTCAATGATTGCTAAGTTGAAAGCGAATTAAAAACTGTGTACATTTATTTCAGATGCTTTTATGGAACGGAGCCTATGAAATCATCTTTGTGTTGAGTTCTGAACGAAACTCCAACATTCTTGTATAAGGATGTATAAAACGAAAACATACTGCTATGAGCTCTATTAAATACATGAGGCCAGAGGATGATACATCCATAAAATGGTTTATTACTTGCTTTATTTGTGTTGTATCGCTTTCCTTGAGTGCACAGGATTGTCAAGGCTCTTATGATCGAGAGGATCTTTACGGGAATGATTTGGTAATCAGAGAGCCCTTTCGATGTGGCACTGGAAGGATTGAGAACAGAAGGTTTGAAGAGCAAAAAGAACGCGAAGAAAAAGGGTATTATAATATCGAGGGACTTGAATTTTATGGATCCAATGGATATTACACCAAGGACAGCAACTTATACTTTAGTTCGCATAAGGATTCCTTTGTTCTTGTCAAGAATGGAGATATTGCATCACTTCAATTTGAAGGGAATTACATCAAAGACGATAATTACATTTATTCAAACGGCACTTTTCTCCCAAATGTTGATCCAAATTCATTTGTAATTTTTAAAGAATCACCCTATGCTGTTGGCGAAGAATATGTTTATTTCAGCGGGTCAAAAGCAAATTCAAGTTCAGCTGAAGGCGTTTTAAAGATAGAAGGAGCAGACCCCAAATCATTTAAATTACTCTGCGATAATAAATCGAATCGCAATTGTTCCTCTTATGGTAGAGACCGCAATCATATTTACTATTTAGGAAAGGCTATTGAGGGCGCTGATCCTGCTTCATATAAGCTTTTAGAAAACAGTTTTGCAACGGATAAGAATTTTGTTTATTATGGCGGTCAGAAATTGGAAGGCTCATCTGGAAGTACATTTGAAGTGTTGGATTACATATATAGCAAAGACAAAAACAATGTGTACTGTTATGGTAATATCATTCCAGGAATGAATGGGAGTAAATTTAACTTGATCGGACAAAGTGGAATGGGAACGGATGGCGAACTGATCAATTATCGACAGACGATTTTTGAAAATGGAGACCCAGTCACATTTGTAGATTTAGGATGCGGTTACTATAAAGATGCGAATAACGTCTATTCAAAAGGTCGACTGCTTGAGTTACTCGATCCTGCAACTTTTGAAATTTTAGATTGGGGATTTACAAAGGATAAGAAGGCTGTATATTGTGACGATGAACCAGTTTTAGGAGCCAATCCAAAGAGTTTCGAAGTATTGGGTAGAAAATATTCTTGCGACAAGAAAAACGTATTCTACTTAAGAACGCTGTTGATCGATTGCGATAGAAGCTCATTCATTGTTGATCCGAATGATCCAAGTAAAGCCGAAGATTCTAAGGCCAACTATAATCGAGGCAAGAGAGTTAAGAAGAAGTGAGAGTGGTGATTCAATTCTGGCTTCGACAAAAAAAGTTGTACTGGAGACAGGTAAAGATCAATTGGCAAATTCGATTATAAACCCTACTCAATGTCTTGCGAATTGATACTCCTTAAAGTTGTTTTTAAATAAATGTATGCGCGCATAATAATTGGAATGAAAATTGCAATCAATTGAGCACAACAATAACAGTCCAATGGAAGACAACTCATCTTTTAAACTTGGATTGATTTTACTTATCTTAATTAAACCTCTCAGCTATGAAATTACTCATCTCATCTCTCGGCATTTTAGCAATGGCTCAATTATCATTCAGCCAAACAAGCGTATTTATTTTTGACCCACTGGAATACCCAAATTCCCAAGAATTTCTTGACGACAAGTTTGAAGACTCTTCGTTTTACGCAGAACTAGGGCTTTATGATGAGTTTTATGAAGACCCTGAAAAAACGATGATTGAATCGTTTCAAGAACTCTCAATGGAAGATCAGATTGCGCACTTTAAGAGTGGTGGAAATCCCAATGAAAAATTTACAACTAAAAATGGTGATTGTATTGTTTTCAGATCATTGGCGCATGCTTACGGTTTTTGGGGTTCAAGTGAGGATAAGGAATTGGTTTTCGCAATGATTGAAGCAGCCACTGAGCCCATTGAAGATCCATTTTTCTTTATGGAAGATCCAAACTTTGAGAGAAGAAAGGATGTGTTAGAATATTTTGTTCATATAAATACGCACAATCAAGTGTTAGACGAAGCAACGTTTAGTGAAGTCAGATCAATGTACTTACACTCAAACGAGGGAACAAACTTTATCAGTGATGAAGGAAAACATGTTTTAATATATGCTTCTCAACTGAATTATTTGAATCAAGTAAAAGCAGTGATTAAAGGAACGAATGATGTGAATCATATTGACAATTTAGGAAAAACAGCTTTAGATTATGCCTTCGAAAACAAGAATCTAGATATCATGAAGGTTTTATTGGAAAACGGAGCGAATCCTTCTTTAAAATTAGCGAACGGATCAACATTGCTCATTGAATCATGCAAGAGTGATGATCTTGAAACAGCATTGTTGCTCTTAGACTTTGGCGCAGATGCTTCTGCAACAGACGATGAAAACCTTTCAGCGTTGAAGGCCTGTAAATCTAAAGGAACGAAGAAAGCGATTAAGACCAAAATCAAAAGTTTGCGGAAGAAACAATAATCTCGTAAATCTATTAATCCAATCGAATGACTAACTTTCGTTCCATAAAACCAACTTACCATGAAATCTAAAATCTTTATTGCCTGTTTTACTGTTCTATTGTTCTCATGTGAGTATTTTGAAGAAAACATAGAAAAAGAACCTGTTGATATGTTAGAGCCGAGTAAGTCTGATGATGTAAAAGAAACTGCTGTTACAGTGCTTCGTGAAGAAGAGGAATCGAAAAGCGAAAAGAGCTTAAATGGTGTTTATAAAAACGGTGATGGTGAATTGCATATTATGAATGCCGATGAAAATGGATTTAACTACAGTATTGTCATGAATTCACCAGATGATTGCGAAGGTATTGATTACGAAGGAACTGCTGTTTATAAACCTGAAGGGCCTTCTGTTTATGGTTCTGAATCTATTGCAACGGGTTCTGCGAATGATATTAATCCAATTGATGAATTTGATAACGATACATTTTACATCCGAGACGGAGGGGCTGAGATTCAAATGGATGCTAGTTTTTCAATGATTGGAATGGAATGCGCCAAGTTTGGTAATATGGTCTTCCAGAAGGAAGGAGATCTTCCTATGGAACGTTAAGATTGATTGAACGTATAACGATATTAGAAAAAAGGTCAGTGAAAGCTGGCCTTTTTTCGTTGATTACTACATTGCATTCATTCTTCCCATAAATAAGATGGTTCCCGTTTTGTTGTCCTTTATGAAGTAATAAAAGGGTGTGTCGACTGTTAACTGCATGACTGGTGAAGGAGTGGAAATAGATGTCGTTTTTATCATTCCTATTACAGTGGCTGCCGCAGCTTCAGTTCCTTTTTCATTTACAATGATTTTTGCTTTGTGCAGAGCAGTTCCTATCTTCAAATCGTTTTCTTCTCGCATTCCTGAAAAGTTCGCGAAATTTTCAAAGGCACTGTCCAAGCCCAATGGCTTTAAAAATGTCTTTAACTCAAAGGTGGACGTTTCAAAAGTGAATTTCGGTAACTTAAGATTTACCTCTTGTTTTGAAAGTTGGGAAATTAACGCATCATAATTCTCATTTGTCATTTCATACCCTTTCATTTTATTAGGGAGAATTACAACCATTGATGTTTTATCATCTTCGTAAGGCAATTCAATAACCTTCTCTTTTTTGCTGGCAAATGCGCGATAATAGCGTTTCGAATGCATCATATCAATTTCAGCCAAAGTACCATTATAGTTCGTGAATTTATCCTTTTTTGTAAGTTTCTTGTCAAAGGTGTTTTTCCAACCTTGCTTGAAGTAAATAGCATTAACCAATGCCATTTTAAAACCTTTGACCTCGCTTGGCTTCAGCATATCTTTAATCATTCCTTTGGTGCTTTTTTCAATCCAATTATTGATCCGCTTGGCACTTCCTTCTGAATCATCCTTAAAGTCGGTGAATTCGGGTTCTATATTAAAACTGGATTTCATTTTGTCCGTATAGCTCTTAAGAATTTCGAAGTTTTCCATTATCCAGATTGAATTGCTGATTTCCGAAACATTTTTGAGGTGTTCAATCTCAGCTATAAATTTGGAGTTGTCCTCCTCAAAACCAAATACTTTTTCAAATTCAATTTGAGTCTCGCTATTCGCTCCTTCATACGCCAATGCAAAGGCCGATTTTATACAAGTTGGAGAGAATAGAATGTTACTTTCTTTGCCTAGTTCTGAATACATGTCAAAGGCAAACTTATTTTGTGAGATGCCTGAATAAGAGAAGGCAATTAGAATTAACAGTAGGCTGATTTTTCGCATAATTTGAAATGATAAGTGAACACTTTTTATACTGTACAGAATAATTCGAATTAAGTTCATTTAAATGTATAGTTCCTTTGTATTGAAATACGCTTCAAATGCGAATGGAAGAAAGAATGGGAAAAGCACAACAGCAATACAGCATGACTACAATAATGCAAATTTCTTCTTAGACTTTTTTAAGATAAATTTTTTTACGTCCAGTTCAATCACTCCAATCCACCAATATCCAACTTTAACCCGCGCGAAATTGGTATTTTATTAACACCAACAGAAATATGCGTCGAAGTTTGACTACGAATCATTTTTCCGTTGACAACATACGAACGGTGAACACGAATAAAATAGGAGGGGAGTTCTGCTACTATTTCTTTCAAAAGTTTCCGTTGAATTATTGAACCATTTTCCGTGCTTATTTCAATGTAAGAATCATCTGCTTTAATGAATAGAATAGAGGCGGGATCAATGTATTCGACTCCTTTGCTGGTTCTTATTCGAACGAAATCTGGAATGCCTATTGAAATCATTTCCAGAGCAGCCTCAATGTCGTTATTCTTAAATGGTTTACTTATGTAAGCTGATGGATTCAAGCGTGCAGCGTTCTTCAATGTTGTTTGTTCTTGATTTGCCGTCAGAAAGATGAACGGTTTTTTTTGTTCGTTTAAATATTCAGCAACGTTCAACCCATTCAACTGTTTAGATAGTTGAATATCAACAATTACAGCATCGAAAACCAAGTCCGATTGGTCCATAAAAGATTCCCCAGAATGAAAAATACCCACGACTGCATGCCCCAGTTTTTTTAAGACTTTTTTCAGATGATTTGCGGCGAAGAATTCATCTTCAATGATGATCAGTTTTAATTTAGACATGGAATGTGAATTGATAGCGTCCGACTTCCTTTTTCATTGTAAATTCGATTCCTTCAACTCGAGCAACTAACTCTTTAACCAGTTGAATACCTGTACTTTCCACAATGTCTTCTGGAAGTTGAGAACCGTCTGCATATCTAAACTGAAAGGCCTCTCCATCCTTAGCAATAGCAATGCTTATTTCACCTTTGACACTGTTGGAGTGCTCAATCGAATTGGATAATAATTCATTCAATATCAGTCCAAAGTAAATGATTCGTTCACTGTTAATCTCGATCTCTTGAACTTCCAATTTGATGACCATTGGCAAAGTGTTGATTTGTCTATAATGTTCAATGATTTCGCTGAAATATGTGTGTACTGAAACCTTTTCATTGTGAATGTCAAAATGCAAATGCCGATGAAGCGCACTGATTGTTTGAATCTTACCAGAAATGTTTTCCAAGGCCTTTGATCCTTCTTTTGAGACGTCTTGCCCTGTATAATCGAGCATCGAAATAATCATCTGAAGGTTGTTCTTTATTCGGTGATTACTCTCTGTAACAAGCATTTCATACTTCTCATTCGTCGTCGCAAGCTTCTTATTGCTGTTTTCCATCTTAAACTTCAAACGTCTTTCACGTACCAAAAGCAACAGAATTCCGAATAAGATAATTGCAGCCAATGCGATGTAGATCATAAGCCGCCCTCGTTTTTCTTCTTGAAGTTTTGATTCTTCTTTCCTTTTCTTACGTTCTTCTTTAAGGCGCCTTTCCTTATTATTCAATTCATAACGTGCTTCAGCGTCCACCAAGGATTCACTCCATTGATCTTTTCTGATTTGAAGTACTGCTTCGACATATTTGTCATAGATTTCTCTGGACTTAGCAAATTGTCCCAAACCGAATAAACATTTACTTTGAAGTTTATATGCTTCACATTTAACATTGGTCCATTTGGTTTCTTCTAGAATCAATAAAGCCTCTTCTATTATTGGAAGCCCTTTGGAAAATTGACCTTGAATTTCATACAATCGTGTTAGGTTTATCAATACACCAGCAATATCAATTGGTGTTCCTAGTTTTTTCTCCAATTCCAAAGCTTCTGTAAAATAAGCTTCAGACTTATCGTATGGACCTCGTTTGTAATGAAAGAACCCCAATTCGTTTAAAGAAGATGCGATTAGATCTTGATCGTTAATTTTCCGAGAATAATTTAATGATTTCTGACAATAATAAACTGTAGAATCCGGCCCAGGATCAAACGTACATAAGGGGGAATAACGATTGTATAGATACGCTTTGTTTGAGTTGGAAACCGGATACTTTTCCGCGATACGAGTTGCTTCCCTAATGATTTTTAACCCTTCTATTTCATTGTCAATTTTGCGGTAAAGCTCCGCAAGATTCGTTAAGCCTAAAACCAAATTGTTGTAATCTTTTCTCTTTCGAAAGGTCTTAATTGATTTTTGAATCAAGTCAAGTGATTCAGTATAGAATTCTAGAAAGTGCTTCGTTTTGCCCAGGTATAACTGGTATTTAGCATGCGTTATTTCATCGCAATTGTTGTTACATGAGGTAAGCAAAGAGTCAAAATAAGAATGCGCTTGATCGTATTTTGATTGGTTCAATAAGTCTTGCCCAATCTCGATGTGGGATTGAGCAATTGAGCTTTCTGGAAACGACACCAGGACAATTAAAACTGTTCGAATAAAAATCTGCTTCATATCTAGATACGAATATCGCAATTTCAAAATTACCCTTTCAACGATTGTCGTGAATTACACTTTTCTGATGTGAATGGTACTATTGGAATCAATTCACACTCATTTGAAGACGTATCTAACTTGAAAGTTTTTTTTTGGAACTACAGGGCTCTATCAAAAAAACAACAAATTTCATACGAATTGAAGTATGTTGATTACATTTTAAGTCAAAGGCCAGTGAAAGCTGGCCTTTTTTTGTTCATTATTCTCTATTAATTCTTCAGGGTTACATTTTTACAATTTTAGTCGGCTCCATATTCCTATCCTTGAAGCTATTATGTAAGATTTGATTGCACCGAAAAATAAATAATTGAACCACTTGACCTTTAGTGAGTACTACTTCTGAATAAAACCGACCATTTATCAAATTAAACTTTTAGCCAATGTTGCATTTTCCTATACTTCGCGTCTATTCGTCGACATTCAAAAATAAATCCATGAAAAATATTCTAACCTTAATTCTACTGTTGAAAATCTCAATGTCAATGGCGCAAACGACCTATCAAATCACCGGATTGGTTTTGGATCAAGACAATAAAGGACTGGATTTAAGTTCGGTAGATCTTCTCACGCAATCGGATTCTTCGTTGGTGAAAACAGAATTTACCGACGAAGACGGGTCGTTTTTAATGTCCAATATCGAAGAGGGGGCTTATATTTTATTGATCAAGCAGTTTGGTTATTTGAATTATGCGGAAAGAATCGAAATAAACAGCTCAAAAGAACTTCCTGCAATCACATTGGTCTCTGATATCAACGAAATTGGGCAAGTAAACGTTACGGCAACTGTTCCGTTTGTTGTTCGGAAAATCGATAGAGTAGTGATTACGCCTGATGCTCTAATAGCAAATGCGGGCAGCAATGCGCTTGAAGTTTTAGAACGAGCTCCAGGAGTCTCGGTTGACCAAAACGGGACCATTCTTTTAAAAGGAAGATCAGGAGTTGCAGTGTTCATCAATGACAAGCCATCTTATTTATCAGGGACCGAATTGGAGAATTATTTAAGAACACTTCCTGCAGGCTCTATCAAAAACATAGAGATTATGGAAAACCCTCCAGCCCAGTACGACGCAGCTGGGAGCGCAGGTGTAATTAACATAAATATCAAAAGAGGTACAATGAAAGGATTTCACGGAAACACTTCATTAAGCTATAGAAGAAGCAGGTACAACGGAAGTAACAACAGTCTTAATCTCAATTACAATCGGGAGAAAATAAGTGTGTCTTCCAGTATTTACGCTGGTTTCTACGGAAGTTTTCAGGACTTAAACATCAATAGATATTACTTCAATGAAGACTTAACTCCAAAGTCATCATTTGCTCAAAACTCTTTTGGACAAAACAGTGGGCAGTATGTGAACGCAAGGATAGGCTTGGATTTTTATCCTACGGATAAGACAACTTTCGGTGTGGGGTATAGATTAGCAAGTTCACCTACCACAAGAGAAATCGATAATACAGCTTTGGTTTCTGACGTAAATGGCGCATTGACCCAAAAGATTGTCGCTGATAACATAAGTGAAAGAACTTTTCAAAACAATTTGGTGAACGCGTTCTTTAGTAAAGAGCTGGACACGCTGGGAAGCAAATTTTCAATTGACGCGGATTTCGTTCAATACGTATCGAGTAATGATCAGGCGTTCAAGAATTTTCAATACGATGCGAATGAATTGCTTATTTATGAAGATGAAATAAATGGTGAGATCCCTTCAGAGATTAACATTTATGCTTTAAAAACGGATTATACAAAGACACTAAAAGGAGATTCCAAAATTGAAGGCGGATTAAAATCGGTACTTTCTAAAACAGACAATGAGGCCATTTATTCAAATACTGTTGCAGGAGTAACCACTCCAGACTACAATTTGAGCAATCGATTTTTATACGATGAATGGATCAATGCCGCTTATGTTAATTACAGAACGTCGATAGGCAAAGTTGCTTTGCAATTAGGATTGAGAGGAGAAATGACGCAATTAACAGGGAATCAGCTTGGGAATGCGGTGAGTCCAGATACTAGTTTTACTCGAAATTATGCATCTTTGTTCCCAACCTTCTATGCATCCCGAAAGCTTGATTCTGCGGGAATACACAATTTAAATTTCACGTATGGTCGACGCATAAACCGTCCTTATTTTCAGGATTTGAATCCGTTCATTAGTCCTTTGGACAAGTTTACTTTCTATACTGGAAATCCAAATTTGTTACCGACATTTTCGCACAATTTGGCATTGAATTATTCATTCAAAAACATGATCAACACTTCTCTTTCTTATGCGTTGACAACAAATGGAATTGCGGAAACATTAGAGATTCAAGACAGTATTTATTTCAGTCGACCGGGGAATATTGCTTCGGGCCAGAACTTGTCATTGGGAATAGATGGTGCTTTTAAAGTAACGCCGTGGTACCGCATAAATGCATACGCTGCAGCTTCTTTCGTTAAATTTGACAGTGAATTGTACACGGAGCAATTAAATACCCAAGGCTTCAATTTTTATTTTTCAGCAACAAACAGTTTTAATTTTGGCAAAGGATGGAAGATTGACGTAAGCGGAAGTTACATGAGTGACCAGATTGCTTCTCAACTCATCATTAAAGGATTCGCAATGCTCAACTGCGGCGTTCAAAAGAAAATCTTAGATGGTAAAGGAAGTATTAAAATTTCTGCAAATGATTTACTCTATAGCCGAATAGGAAGTGGAATTATCAATAACTTGAGATTAACCGATGCCGATTGGAACAGTAAAATGGATTCTAGAAGCGTGAGGGTTGCATTTTCTTTACGATTTGGAAAATCGAATTCAAATAAAAAGAAGTACGAGAGTTCAGGTTCGGACACAGAGCAGGATAGAGTTAGGGGATAGGTTAAGGCCTCTTCGAAACTCAATTGGACAATCAATGACTCAATAGATTGTTTACGTAAAAATCAAAAAAAACCTGTGAAGTAATCTTCACAGGTTTAAATAATTATCTACAGTATGTTTTTTACGTTCATCATTTAAGATAAGAAGGAATGAAAACCCTATTCCTTAATCAATTTCACTGTTTTTTCTGTTCCATTTGCTGTAAGACGAACGAAGTAGATACCGCTACTGAAATCAGTTAGATCAACATTTGTTGAGTTGTTTGCGCTTTCTTTCGATATTACCTTTCCATTAACCGTTAGTATTTGGTAAGCAAAATTTCCGTCCAATGCAATAGTGAAAATACCATTGGTAGGGTTTGGGTAAATGGCTAAACCATTGTTAACGTTGTCAAAAAGACTTGCAACATTAAGAACCGTAAATGTAGTGTCAGTAGCACAACCACCATCACTCACGATAACGTTAAATGAGCCTGCATTCAACCCGTTAAGATCTTCTGTTGTCGGTCCTGAATCCCAAGTGAAGCTATAACTTCCTGTTCCTCCTGATACCGTTAAATCAATCTCACCGTCTGAACCTATGTTTTCATTCGTAATTAGAGCTGTAAGTGTTAATTCAGAAACAAAAATATCCAACATGTCCGTTGCTGTACATCCATTTGAATCCAACCCAGTTACGTTATAAGTGGTTGTTCCTGATGCAGATGGCGTAAAGTAAACACTATCGGTAACATTATTGTCCCAAGTGTAAGAGTCCGCTCCTGATCCTGAAAGAAGAACACTATCTCCTAAACAAATGATGCTATCATTTACCATAGCCATTACAATAGGCAATGCATTCGTAGTAATATCAACACTGAAAGCACATTCTGAGCCATCAGTACTTGTAGCAGTATATGTAGTCGTTCCTACTGGATTTGCAAATGCAACTCCGTCCATAACACTGTTGTCCCATGAAATTGTTCCGTTACCAGAAGCACTTAAAGTAACAAGTCCACCGTCGCAAACTTCAGTACTTGAAACAGTTGTTGTTAATGGAGCACACAATTTTGTGATAACAACACTACCGTCGTCAATGTTTGATCCAATTTGATTGTTTTGGTTTGTGCCAGTGTTAAAAGAACCGCCACCTCCAGCGTGCGCCAGTGTTGAGGAATAAGCACCTCCATTTCCTCCAGTGTATCCACCGCCGCCGCCTCCAGCATCATGACCAGAACCGCCACCTCCGCCAAAACCACCTTCAGCATATTGTGCACCTGAGTTATAAGAATTTCCTCCAAAACCACCGTTTGAGGGTGATTTTCCTCCTTCACCATAAACATTCACAGGACCAACTCCGTCCGAATTCCAACCTGCGCCACCTCCACCATACCATGATGAAGATGTTCCTTGGGGGCCACCGCTTCCTGCGACAGAGTTATAAGTCAATACATCTGCTGCTTGTCCATCAATATATGCCGACACGGTTGGCGTGCCCGCATTATCTGATCCGCCACCACCTCCAGCAGCAGCACTAATTAAATTGGAACCGGTTCCCCAAACAAATGAGCCACCTCCGCCGCCACCGCCGCCGAAAGTTGTCATATCATCTTCTCCTGTTTGTCCAACAAGAATAAAGAGGGTGTCTCCTTGAGTTAATAGGTATTCGCCATATATTGATGCGCCTTGACCATGTTCATGGAATCCTGTTCCTCCTTCACCACCTATAGTTTCAATACTGTAATTGCCTGTTTCGGGCACGATCCATTGCTGAACACCTTGAGTTGCCATGTTAAAATAAGCTGGATTTGATGCCCAAGATGTTGTCGAATATGCAGTTTGACAATCAGTTAATATTGGACCGTTTAATCCTGTTGCACCAGAAGGAGTAAAGGTATGTGTTGTAAACGGATACAATTGTGCATTCACTTGCGTCGCTCCTATAAAAAGAACAAAGAGAAGTGTGATGCGTCTTAAATAAATCATTGAGTAGCTTGTTGTCATAATTTCTATTTTAACGAATTGATTTTTTGATTAATTCAAAACTAGGTGGTTATACTGCTGATTCTTTTAATTTGTCGTGGATTGCATGTTTTTGTAGTGAATGACATGAGGCAGTTTAAAATTCGCGAGTAGAGGAGGTAAGACAATTGATTTACTTGCTTTAGTAAAGGCGATACATCTAATACAGCCATTCAGTTTAAGCAGTAATGACAGAGGGGGTTGAGCTCTCAAAGTGGTCTTTCCTCGCCTTAATTAAAGTGATTTTCAATTGGAAGCAAATCAGAAAACCTCGATTTTCACATCATTATATTTACATTTACAATTCTACCGCAATCCAGAAACGCAGGTAATTAAAATAACTCCATGAAATTCGTAGCAATAGATTTTGAAACTGCAACAGCAAAAAGAAGCTCAGCCTGTTCCGTCGGTATTGTTACCGTAGAAAATGGAGAAATAATAGAGGAGTACCATGCCCTAATTAAACCTCCGTATAACGAATACAATTGGCACAATACCCAAGTTCATGGCTTAACTGGAAATGACACCTACAATTCCCCCCGATTTGATCAGATTTATCCTGAGATTAAGAAGCGATTGGCTGGGAATCTTGTTATTGCTCACAATGAGTCCTTTGACCGTAGCGTCTTGACAAAGTCAATGATCGAATTTGGTATTGACTATTTGGATATTGAATTGCCTGCAAAATGGGAATGCACAATGAAAATATTTAAAGCCAAAGGGTATGTTCCTGCCAAATTGGACGCCTGTTGTGCACAACATGGAATTCAATTGCAACACCATGATGCACTTTCCGATGCTAGAGCTTGTGCAAAATTATACTTGGTCTCCAAAGAGTTTTCTGTAAGCTGAGTTAATGGAATCAACTCTTAATTGGCAAACTTCCTATCGCTTCCAACTTATAATCGGTAGCTTTGCCGAAATTCATTCTCACGCAAATTAGCAGCTTTTGACACAAGATACAAACGACAACAATAAGAGAATCAACGATGCAGTTGATGCACATTTTAAAGCCAATCCAGACACTACTTGGTTTGCTGCGAAAAAATTGATGCCCGCCTTAATTGAAAACGGTGTCTTCTATCGCGATAAGAAGAATGGATTGCCATTAAGACAGTTGCTAAGAACGCTGAATGCCAAGGGTGAATTGGATCAAATACCTCGGCTTCATGCAGAGCGGATTGGCGTTGATATCTATTGGTATTTTGTTCGAGAAGGGGTTGAGTTTGTTTCGAATCACGTCACAGAAGAGCCCAATGCAAAGCAAAAAAGAGCTTTGGAGCGATCAAACAGCGATGAAGTCTATATCTTGGGACTCATTGATGAGCTGTTTAACGAAACAGGATCACGCAGGCATACGTTTGATGATCTCTTGGGTGATTTACATCAAAACGGAGAAACACGGACAGAACTTCCCATTGACATCTACTATGCAAAGTTTAAATTGGCGTTAGAAATTGTAGAGCATCCTGGAAAAAAGAAGAACACAATAGAATCCAAAGAAGAAAAGCTTACCGTTAGCGGTATAACCCGCGCTGAACAGCGTTTGAAATACCAGAAGCGAAAGAAAATCGTTTTGACTCAAAAAGATATTTCCTTCATTGAGATTCCTTTAGATTCTTTTGAAGTGGACGATTCAATGCAATTGATACGCAAGAAAGGAGACGATGTACGCGAACTTATCGGATTGCTTTCAGATTTTATTGATTGATTCTTAAGATGTTTTCTTCGAAATAGAATTATTTTATTGAAGATCTTGAAAGATAAATTGAAGGGAGCGATTTGCGCCCTTTTTTTGACTTAATAATTCTTAAAGTTTAACATCCTTCAAAGCCGTAAGATACAACCAATTCTTGACTGATTTTTTCACCCTTATGATTTTCTGCAGGTGTCCATTTCCCTGGTAGAGTCTTCAATAGCTCGATCATTTTGTCATCAAGAACCTTGCAGTCAGAATGGTTTCCAATTTTAACATTGGCAATAGTCCCTTTTTTTGTAACCGTAAAATAGAGTTTAGCCGGTCGTAACGTACGTTTTTGAGCAATTGCCTTTTCTTTCTGACTTCCTTCTGCCAAGAACTTTAACAACGCCTCTTTACCATTATTATATTCGGTTTGCTTTTCTGGAACTATCGTTAAGTGAGGACTGTGAAAGCCATCCTCTAATTCGCCTGTTTCTTCGTTGTATCTTTTACAATCTGCCCTCAAATTAAAGCTGGCAGAGTAGTCCAGAGATCTTAAAAGCTGAAGTTGTGCTTCAGTAAGCAAAGTTCCTTCGCTTAATTCTTTGATTTCTGATTGCCTTTCGTTTTCAATTACAACGAGGCTTACCTTTCCATAAGATACAATATGGTCCAGATCTTCTTCTAGGTAGATATCAGTGATAGAAGTAGCCTTCTTTATTCTTGCTTTTAAGATCCCTTTAAACCTAGGCCCATAGTCATAGAAAAAGGTGAGTACAGGTTCATCATTAACAATTTCGTTTGTATTTTCATAAACCGCGTCTTGATAATATGTCGTTCCTGGGTTTTGATAAGTAAAGGCCGTTAAACCAACGAGTGCAGCTATTGCGGAAGTTATTAAAGTATTTTTCTTCATGGTTTTGATTTTTAATTATCAATGTGCACCTAAGTTGGAATATAAGATCCTATTAAAGGTAAATGGAATGTAAATTAATGTAAAATGCCTCGGATAAGAATTAATTTTAAAACCCAAATCAGCCATTTTGATTATACGTTTAAGTATTTCTTCACCCATTGTACAAAGGATATTCGAAACGTTTCTGAATACGGGGTAATTATCATCAAAGATATTTACTCGCATATTCATTGGATTCTTTACAATTCAATATGATGCAGTCACTTTTAACAGCTTTTCTAAGACGATCCCATTGAAATTCATTAAATTTCTCCTTTGAAAATTGAAGCAAATGGAGGAAAAGGAATTTAACGTCACTTCCTATTTTTACGATAGTATTGAGCTATTGCAGACAAGTGGGAATATCGTCTTGCATTCTAAATTTGTTCAAGTTTCTGAGGATGAGGAAGATTATGTCACTCAGTACCTCTCAATGGAGTACGAGAAAGAAGCATTTAATTTCCCTGGAGTACTTCCCGATTTTGATGCGAAAGCGGCATTGTGGGGAGCGAAAACAATTTTCATTGCTTCTCAATTATTGATGCTTAGAGACATTCCTGAAAAAGAATTTTCAAAATTATTGCCAAGCTATGAGCATGAAGTGACCATTGGTTCCGTTTTGTCTTGCGATATGTGTCTTCGATTTTTGACAGATATCATTCGCGCAGCCGAGGACATTGATACGTATGATGGCCTCATCGTCATTCTAGATAAACTTCTTTCACAATGGAGTTATTCTAGCATTGGACGCCGTTTCGTTGACGACTCTATTGAAATTTCAAATAGTGAATTGTTAAAATCGTCTTCTATGCAAATATTGACTGTAGACAGAGTTGTCGAAAGAAAAGCACAACACAGCATTCCGTCAGAAATTAGAGAAATTGTTAAACCATATATTGAAATAGAATTAAATGAATAAAGCTGAAAGCTTACACCAAGTCCTTAATCATTTGAAAAGCTCTTTTATTGATAAAGAGGAAATCATTGACTTAATGGGGATTTGTCTCGTAGCAAGAGAAAATTTGTTTTTGTTAGGCCCTCCTGGAACAGCCAAAAGTGCACTCGTACGAGGTTTGTCGGATTGTATTTCTGACGGAAATAATTTTGAATATTTATTTACAAGATTCACCGAACCCAACGAAATTTTTGGGCCTTTTGATATTCGAAAATTGAAAGAAGGTGATTTAGTAACGAATACAACTGGAATGCTCCCCGAAGCATCAATGGTGTTTCTCGATGAGTTGTTCAATGCGAACAGTGCCATTTTGAACAGTTTATTGATGGTTCTGAACGAACGTATTTTCAGAAGAGGTAGAGAAACAAAGCATATTCCAGCCTTAATGTTCGTTGGAGCAAGCAATCAATTGCCTGAAGAAGAGGCTTTGGATGCATTATTGGATCGATTCCTTGTTCGTGTTATTTGTGGAAATGTAGATACCGCCGCATTAGAACAAGTTGCCAAAGTTGGGTGGAAAAGAGAACAGGGTACTTCTGAATCGCCCCAACTGGCTTCGGATGACGTTCGTTTGCTTCAAAAAGAAAGCAAATCAGTCGACTTAAATGCGGTTCGTACTGAATACCTTTCAATTATTCTTGAATTGCGAAATGCTGGAATTAAAATCTCCGACCGTAAAGTGGTGAAACTTCAGAGTCTTATTGCTGCAAGCGCCACACTTTCTGGAAGAGGCGTCGCTCAGATCTCTGATTTATGGGTGCTCCGATATGTTTGGGATACAGAAGATCAAATTGAAATTTTATCCGGTATTGTCGACAAGCATCTTGAAGATATAAACGAAGAAAATAGACACCCCCAAAGTGAGAAAGGTCAAAAGGCAAACCCCGAGTTATTAGCAAAGGAACTTGATCAATTGTCCGATAAATGGGAGAATGATAGCACAAGTACTGAAGAAAAAGTTCAATTAAAAGACAAATTGAAATTGATTCAAACGCGCGCGGATTGGCTTGATGACATTGACAAACGTTCTTTCTTGAAAGAAAAAATTGACGCACTATGGCAACGCATGTTGGAAATGGTGTAGAAAGCATCGCTCATTTACCTGGCAGTTCTTATGAGGTGTTCAGGCAGGTTTGGCATTTGGATTCTTTGCGAATTGCGAAGACCGATGACGGTTTCTGGTTAAAAGGACTTACGGCAGAGGATATTAAACGCGCTGAAGTAAGGTCAATTTTGAACCTTCAGTTCTTTGAGCTAAAAGAGTTATTCTTATACCTAAAAGGAAATCTCGTTCCCGAACGTAAAATGCCTTCTGGGCTTCTCTGGCATCCAATTCAGCAAGCTCTAAAGGTTGACTTGCCTTCGTTCAACGAAAACTTGTTCGAGGTTCCTGGGAGTTTGAATCTTGAGTTTATACCAAGTTCAGACGAACAAGACATTTTCATGTCAATTGTTATGAAAGCTGATTTGCTCAAATATGTAGACTCCGTTCCTCAGCACTTTTATAACGAATTGAAATGGTGTGTGTTCGGAAAGGAACAGGCGATTTTATTGGGAGTAAAAATCCCGTCAATTGTCTCCGTTAGGTATTGGAAGTACAAACATTTATTGCTTCCCGTTGGATATAGTTTCAAATATGAATTTCTGAAAGAAGTCGTTAATGAACTTCACAAAAAGGCAGGTCAAAATGATTATTGGGTATTTAACAATGCAGGATCTTTTTTCTCCCTTCCGCAGGATCCTTTATCTCAAATGAGTCGGTCATCTGTTAAACAGACAATTTTAGAATGTTAAACACTTTTGACTATATCAAATGTTTTGAAAATACTTTCTGGAGTTGGGATACCGATGAACGTTATGTCAATATAAAAGGAGGTTCAACTTTCGCACATTGGGACGAAGTAGTACAATACGTTTTGAGTCTCGCGCCTATGGGCTTGCCTTTGTTTGATGTTGTTATGGGGATCGTTGCATCCAGTGCTAATGACGATTTCGAATCAACCAGCCATCTAATTAAGAACCATTTATTAGCTGATTTGGATGATTCCAAAAGAAAAGAACAACTTAAGATCTTCGAAACAATTTCTCAAGTTGAAAGCAAATACAAGACAGGTGAAAATCGATTTCTACTTATCGCAACTGTATTGGAAAAGGCCAATGTCAAGAAGATTGCAATTGTAACGAATAAGATTGTTGAAGATTTAAACGATCCTGAACAAGATTTTTTTGGTTCCAATGGAAAGAATGCGAGAATTCACCTTCGAGCAGTAGTCAATTGTTTCAATCAATTAAGTACTTTTTTCCCTGATCCAGAAAGCATTGTTGATGCAATGCTCGGGTTTGACATGCAAAAATTGAACCTCGAAAATATCATTCCTAGGAGCAGTGAGGAGCAAAGAGGAGAGAAAGGATCGCTTTTAGATGAGCTGGAAAACGAAACACGAACGGAGAAAATTGCAGCACTTATTCCTTACGTAATGTCAGGAATGAATTTTCCGATCCATTCCACATTGAGTGATGAACGACCAGATGGGGGAGTCTCGGACCTTTCGAATAAAGGGCACTTTGATCAATTGATCGTTTCAGAATTTGCCTATGATGATGACTATTTTTTATCGCGAATTGTAAATGGCGAAGCCCTGTTTTATGAACGTGAGAAGGCCAAGAATGAAAACGACAACGATTTATGCATTCTGATTGATGCTTCCCTCTATATGTGGGGATTGCCAAAGTTAATTGCGACGGCAATCGGCTGCACGGTTGGGCTGAAAGAACAAGATGTTGATCTCGATTGTTATTTCGTTGGCGATGACCTGTTGTATTGTGACTTCAGAACGATCGAAGGGGTCTTGAAAGGTATTCGTATTGCCAACGCATCAATAAGTCCAGCAGAAGGGTTAAATGCGTTCCATGAGCTCGATAAAGAATACTCCAATCTCTTATTTGTAACAACAGAAGACTCCTGGTCACGTCCAGAGATGATGGGAATTCGAGAAGGATCGAGTCAATGGTGTGATTTTATCATTTTCGTTAGTGAAAACGCCGAAATTAAAATTCAGAAATCAAAAGGAAAGCAAATCGCGGACTTTAAGCTGGATACTGATACTATTTGGGAGTTAAAAAAGGACAACAAAAGAAGTTTGCCGGTTTATACTCCTTCTGAATTTCCGATTCTCTTTCCGATTTATAACGATCGTGTTAAGTACTTCTTCGGTTATGGGGAAGACTCTTACTTCATTGATAAATCAAAAGGGCTGTACCGTTTCAATGTCCATAAAGAATCAAGTTGGATGAATAAAGGAGCAACCTTTCTTCGAAAAATTGCCCTTGATTTGGTGATTCTTGGTGATATTGGTTTAAATGACAAAGGAGAACTTGAATTGCTCATGTTTAATCAAAAGAACAGGGTAATAATGATTTATAATCTCACAAATAAAACGGAGCAGACTTTGGATTTTAGCCTTTGGAAGTCGAATTATGGATTTAGTTTCTATCATGAAAACAATTGTTTCCAATTTGTTAGCCATAAAGGATCAATCTTAATTGATAAGGATATTGGTTCTAAAAAAGAAATGGGTCCCTATGATTCGAGGTTATATCGTGCATCTGAAGAAAGGCAGAGAAATATATACAAGAAACACCACGGCTACCAGGGGTTTTTAAAAAATATTAGTGCTGTTTATATATCAACTCAAGGAGAGATTGTCATTCAAAACAAGAGAATAGAAACCAAAACTGATACTCATTTTGGATTTTTTGAGAAACCAATTGGAAAAGTTGGATTTCCCGCTGAAGTAACACGATCTGGTCAGCATAAAACTTTCGCCTTCAATTCAGGAGAGTCAATAATTACGAACCCCGCAGGAGTTTTGATCTTTAGGTTTAGTAATAAGAATAAACCCAATGGATACGAATTGGTCTTGCGCAAGGTTGGTGAGCAGAAATTAGGTTCGGTTAAGGCGATTAAGCATTTTAGCGGGAAAGGTTTAAGGGAGTGCAAAGAGCTTGCAGATCGAGGAAATGGAAGTATTACAATTTCCAGCAATCTAAATGATCTAAACAAATACGCTCATGAATTAAGAGGACTGGGGAATAATGTTGAAGTCTTACCACTTCGATTGGGAGGTCAATTTTTCATGAACACTAGTACTGGAACTGGTGTAGCCTTTGCGAGTAGCAATTTCTTTTCAGGAAATGTTATGTTTAAAGATGAATCAATGAGCAGCGGGCAACGATTAATAACTACCATCGAGTTTTACGACTTATATCTAAGAACATTTATCGAAAACATTAGGAATGGAGTTTAAACTTAAATATACAAACGCAGTATCAGAGCCATGCGGTGTTTTTGTAGAGGACATCGATATGATGGCATGGATTGATGTCGCATCGGAGTTTAATTCTTCGAGCGTTCGATTTTATCCTGTCCCCGGAAAAACGGCCAACTCGATAGCCGGCGCATTGCTCATCGTTGATAACAGTAAAGGAATTGGGTCGAATAAGCATGTTAAAGTTCAGTCAATTGGTACTTGCTTCTTTTTACCCGAAAATGCCGAAGTCAGCCCTAAGTTGGATGAAAAGTCTATTGCAACGCGTTTTAACAACAAACCTCATTTTTTTCATCCTGTTTACGGACTAATTGAATTGACCGAATTAACGGACTGGGCTACTTTTGTTGATCTTAAACCACTTCAAGTTCAACTGATTCAGCCTAAGCCAGGTTTGGATAGCCCTCAAAAACTAGGTAACTATTTTATTCGGGATATTGAACCGGAAAATGTACTAGATGACTTAATAAAAAAGACGGTTCCAAATCGGGACAAATTAGATTCTCCTCCGCTGACTACTTGGGAGAAATTCAAGATGAAAGCGCTTCGAACATTAGTTGGAAAGACTAAAAGTAATGAAGGAAAATCAGGGCCTGACTCTGCATTGAATCAGAATGTTAAGCCTCTTAATAAGAAGTCATGGTGGAAGCGTAAGCAAGAAGGTATGGAGGATGAGCTTCATGAGCTTGAAGAGCGCAACAAGAAAGAGCTTGACAAATTGATGGTAATGCTCGATAAGGATCCTGATGCAGCTTTAAGGTATGCATTACCGATTGATAGAAGTGGTTATTCAAGAGGGCCAGATGTTGGTTTCAAAATGTCGAAGAGATGGGGTTTAGGAACAAGTAATTCAAGCGGTGGCGGAGGCTCTGTTAATATTGGAGAAAGCGAAACCGATATTTTACGTAGAAAATATAGCAGCATGGCCGATCAATATATCGCTGAAGAGAAATGGGAGAAAGCTTCGTTTGTTTATTTGGAGCTGTTGTCTGATCCCAATCTTGCGGGAAACACTCTGGAACGAGGCGGAAAATACGAAGCTGCTGCTGCTGTATTCCTTGCAAAATGTAAAAACAAAGTTCGTGCGGCGAGTTGTTATGAAAGCGGAAAGTTTTACGGACGCGCCATTGATTTAAATGAGGAGATGGACAATCAGATGAAAGTTGGAGATCTGCAAACGAAAATGGGCAATGTTACAAAAGCGAAAACAGCATATAGCAAGGAAGTGTCCAAATTACTTGTGAATAAGCGTTTTCTAGATGCCGGAACCGTTTCAAATGAAAAATTACACGATTTATCTAAAGCCCGCGAATTTTATATGAAAGGTTGGGACGATAAACAGCGCCCGGATGAATGCCTAAATTCTTATTTGGACACTTATAATCTTTCAGAAAAGAAAAAGAACATTAATTCACTTCACAGAAAAGAGTTTGTAGGGCAAGATGCTCATCAGTTCATTGGTGTCTTAAAGACCCAGCTAAATAAAGAAAAGGACTTGCAAAAAGATGTGGAGCTTGTTGTTTACGAAACTGTTGCACGTAATTCAAGACTGGACAAATCGATTGTGGAAGCCTTGAAGGATTTCAACAAAGGAGATCTTGT
>JAWUWJ010000009.1:0-29554 GCA_034111925.1 Crocinitomicaceae bacterium | reverse complement strand
ACGCTTTGAAGTCCCATGCTTGTCCTTTATCAAAGTAAGGTTTGCTGAATTTGGAGAAATCTTCCTTGTTCCAACGCTCACCTGGTGCAGTGCCTAAAAAGATAAAGGATTCATCCATTGGGCCGAAGTAATTGTCGTAGTTCGCTTGACCTGCCGCGGCATGCCAATCGTCCATAAATTTATTGAGTTCAATCTTCGGATCGGGTTTTGTCGCTGATAGTGTTAAAAGTAGGAGCGAGAATAAAATAATTTGTTTCATAATGGAGCATAAAAAAAGGCCTCCTCTTCCGATAGTTATCGGATTGAGAAGGCCTTAAATCTAATAAATTATTCTTTTATTTTTCTTTTGCCAAACAAGCTTTAGTTGCAGCAGCTAAGTTGATCACTCCACCTGTAACTGAAAGGTTTCCGAAATCCATAGTCGCTGATTCTTTATTTGGATCACGAGAAACACCACCTGGCTTAACAACAGATTGACCTGTGTAAACTGTAGCTGTTTCCAATAAAACATCTTTAATTTCCTTCATTGTCATTTTCGGGAAGTATGATTTCAAGAAAGCAGCACATCCAGCAACCATTGGACAAGCCATTGATGTCCCTGCGATAGCAGCATAATCACTTTGAGGAACTGAATTGTAAATCTCAAATCCTGGTGCAAATACATCTACTCCATTAATACCGTAGTTAGAGAATGCAGCAGCTAAATCATTTCCAGCAAATTGATTCTTCATGTTCAATTTCGCCGTTTTTGCAGGATCTCCTTTTGCCTTCTTTTTAACGTCAATGTTTGGAACTTCACTACCAAAACGAGTACTTGCTCCGATTGTTAAGAAGTGATCCAATTTAGCTTCTTGGAAGTCATACATTGAAGTTGGGTAATTCGGCTCCTCATCAATATCCTTTGAATCGTTTCCAGCAGCGTGAACTAACAACACTCCTTTAGAATCAGCATATTTGAATGCAGCGTAAACCTCTTCAGCATTTGGTGAGTAAGCTTTACCGAATGACATGTTGATTACAGATGCACCGTTATCAACAGCATAACGAATTGCCATTGCGATATCTTTATCATACTCATCTCCATTAGGAACTGCTCTAATAGACATTAACTGAACATCGTTAGCAACACCGTCTCCACCAATTCCGTTTCCACGAGTAGCACCAACGATACCTCCTACGTGCGTTCCGTGAAATGCATCAGGACCTTCAACGTCATTGTTTCCGTAGCTCTTATCTGTGAAATCATTTGGATTATCTCCAATTACAGCACGACCATCATGATCAGGGTTGTAATGAACATTCAATTGAGTTTCGAAATGCTCAACGTAACGCTCTAATTCTTTCTTACGATCACCTTCAGCGCCAGCCATTGCCATTTTAATTTGACCTAAAATTGACGATGCTTGAGCACGAGTAGATTCAACTTCTTCTTTTACTTCTAAATACAAAGCATATTCTGCTTGCTCTTCTTCAGAACCAATCGTTACAGAGCTCTTACCGTATTTCTTATCCAATTCAGCATAGATACGTGTAACTTCTAAACGAATATCGTTTGCGTTATCTCCGTTTGCATTTCCTAAGAAATTCCATCCGTGAATATCATCGATGTATCCATTTTTGTCATCATCAATTCCGTTTCCAGCGATTTCATTTGGGTTTGTCCAAATTTTACCTTGAAGATCTACGTGCTCAATGTCCATCCCAGAATCTACAATCGCAACGATTACAGTCTTAGTTGATCTTTTCTTAAGCATTCCGTATGCCTTCTCTGTTTGCATTCCAGTACCCGTACCGTTGTACCAGTTAAGAACGTCTTTTTCTACATTCTCTTCTTTTGGCGCTATCTTTTTAGAAGTTGCGTCTCCTTGTGCATAAATCGCATTTGTGATTCCAAGTGCGAAAACACTCAACGACAACCTGATAATGATTTTATTCATGTTTTATAGTTTAAACAATAATTTATTGGAATGTAAAAATAGAATTAATCTGGTCATTTACTTTCTAAATTAACCATTCGGTTTATATTTACGTCTATAAGGTATAAAACACTGACAAATGGCATCAACTCTACTTCGAATTTCCATTACAATCCTATTTATAAGTTTAACAAGTATCAGTTTTAGCCAAAAATTTGGTTTTAACGCTCTTTTAGAAAGCGCTCCTGACGATCAAACAGTATTTTGTGTTCCTAATAATACTAGCAACACCTCTCTTCTCAACAAAGAAGGAGTTACAGTAAAATTCTCTTCAAGTTCGTGGCTTTTTATTACGGCTTCACCAAGGTGGATTGACGATCATATAAAAAATGGTTCTTTGGATGATTATTACTTTGAATACGCACCTCCAGTTGCGCTAGCAGACTCGTCAAGAGCACATCATTTTGTAAACGATGTTCATGCAGGAAATGCTCCACTCGGAATTGCTTATACAGGTAAAGACGTAATCATTGGAGTCGTTGATCAAGGAATTGATTGGTTGCACCCTGATTTTATAGATGCAAACGGAAATACGCGCGTTTTAAGGTATTGGGATCAAGCCAATTCAGGTCCAAATCCACCTGCACCTTATGGATATGGTCAAGAATGGGACAGTACTTCAATTAACAATGGAACGTGTACAAGCACAGAAGAAGCTTCAGCTCATGGAAGTAATGTTGCAGGAATTGCTGGCGGAAATGGCTTGGCAAATGGAACCAATATGGGAATGGCTCCGGATGCGAACTTTGTGATTGTAGAATCGAACTTTAGTTCACCCAATTGGACATTGACCATTGCGGATGCAGTAGACTATATATTTAAAGTCGCAGATGAATACAACCTACCAGCTATTGCCAATCTTAGTTTAGGAACCTATACGGGAAGTCATGATGGAAATGACCCTGCTGCTGAAATGATGGAGACATTGTTGGATGAAAAAGGAGGGCGATTGGTTGTTTGTGCGACTGGAAACTCTGGAAATCAAGGTAAATTCCACCAACAAGGAAACCCAACTGCCGATACGAATTTTGTTTGGTTTGAAAACAATCCATCAGGCGCTTTAGGTGCAAACACGATCTTCTTTGATCTATGGTCAGATAACCCGGATGCAACTTATGATTTTGCAATTGGAGCGGATTCCCCTAGCTATGATTTTCGAGGCAGAACTCAATTTCACGGAGCAACCTCTTCTCTAGGTACACCAATCTTCGATACCATTTGGAACGGTGCAAATAGAATCGCTACGATTGAAGCGTACACGGAAACGATTGGTAATAATTACCACATGCAATTGTTCGTTTCGAATGTAGATTCCACCGACTATTTATACAGATTTGAAACAACAGGATCAGGAAAGTATGATCTATGGAGCGGCGAATGGTTGGGTTATAACGACATGGTTCTTTCTACGAATTTACCTTCTACCGTTCAAATGCCACACATTGTTGATTATGTTGTGTCGGATTCGACACAAACGCTTGTTTCTGCGTGGAATTGTTCTGAAAAAGTAGTTTCAGTCGGTAACATGAAGAACCGTCAACATTTTATTGACATGAACTTGAACCAGTACTCTTCACCGCACCCAAATAGTGTTGGTGAGTTGAGTCCGAACTCAAGTAAAGGCCCAACGCGTCATGCGGTTAACAAACCAAACATAACAGCAGCAGGCGACGTGACTTTGGCAGCGGCTCCATTATGGGTTGTAACAAATCCAGCTTACAATGCACTTATTGACTCAGGTGGTTATCACGTAGCAAACGGAGGAACCTCAATGGCCTCGCCCGTAGTTGCTGGAATTGGAGCTTTATACTTTGAAAGATGTAACAAAGCAACGTACGAAGATTTTATGATAGACATTCAAATGTCTGCTTATACGGATATGTATACTGGAGTCGTTCCTAACAATGCTTATGGTTATGGAAAGGTACACGCTTTTGAATTATTGCAAGAAGTTTCGGTAGTTCCACAACCTACAATATCTTGGGGAGGTGGTTCAACGTATATATCAAGTTCTGGTGATGGATACCAGTGGTATTTAGACGGTCAACCAATTCCAGGTGAAACTGGACAAAACCACATTGGTTTGCCACCATACGGATCGTACGAAGTAGAAATTACCAGTACCGAAGGATGTACAGCAATCTCAGACCCATTGGTGACTGCTGTTGGAATTGATGAATTGGCAAACAGCGGGATCAACGTTTTTCCAAACCCAACAGAATCGAGTATTAAGATTGAATCCATTGATGCTATCACTGATCTAAACATTGTTGACTTAACAGGGAAATCGATTTCAATTGACAACTTCGAAAACGACAGTATAGATTTGACTTCTTTGACAACAGGAACTTATTTCTTGTTTGTTACAACTGTTAATGGAACATCCACTATCAAAATTGTAAAGATCTAATTGAGTACCACCAGTTTAAAAAAGAACGAACCGTGGATTGATAATGCTCGGGCGCTCGCCACAGTTTCTGTTATCTTATTGCACGTTGCCTCCGACCTTTTGTATACTATTAAAAAGGAAGGCGTCACTTCGGATTGGTGGTCAGGAAACATCATGGATGGTTTAGTGCGGTTTTGCGTTCCCTTATTCTTTATGATCTCAGGAGCGTTATTACTTCGCAACGATTACGAACTTTTAATATACCTCAAGAAGAGGGTCATTCGCATTGTTCCCCCTCTCCTATTTTGGAGTTTGGTTTATCTCATTTATGACAATTTGATTTATGAGGTAAAAGTGGAATCTGCCTATGAATTTATTCGCCTTTCAATTAAATCTTTGATTCAAAAACCCTTCAGTCAATACCATTTGTGGTTTGTCTATGATTTGATTGGACTCTATTTAATGGTTCCAATTATTCGCAAATGGATAAAACATTCAACAGGAAAAGAAGTCCTTTATTTCATTATTATTTGGGGCATCACAATCATTGCCTACAATCCTTATTTAGAGAAATACGTACCTCAAATTGAATTGTTGTACTTCACTAGATACTTGGGTTATATGGTTCTCGGCTATTACTTAACAACAATCAATTCAAAGAATCATTTCTTAGCAATAACTTTAATTATCATTGGCGCTTTGGCAACCATATACGGGACGTATTACGAATCGAATGCAATTAACAATTACTCTGGCATTTATTACGATTACCTCTCTATTAACGTTGTCGTCTTTACACTCGGCGTCTTCTTACTGGTTAAGAACACTACCATCAATAATGGTATAATTAATAAAATTATAAAGTTTATTAGTGACCATAGTTTTGGTGTTTATCTCGCGCATGTCCTTGTTCTTGTGATATTTGACAGAAATGGCTTGGACCTATCTGTGGCAAGCCCATGGATCAGTATCCCTTTAATTACAACCTCTTGTCTACTTTGTTCGTTACTTATCATATTCGTGCTGCGATTAATCAAATATGGAAAATATATTTCAGGTTAATTAGGCAGGATTTTTTGATCGAATAGCCCCCAAATTCGGTCTTTTTCTTATTTTTGGGGCTTTTAAAAATTATAAATGGATTTATCAGGAATTATTTCAATATCGGGTCGCCCCGGACTATACAAAGTTGTTGCTCAAGGGAAGAACAATATCATCGTTCAATCATTAATTGACAACAAAAGATTCCCCGCATATTCGACAGATCGAATTTCGGCATTGGAAGACATCAGCATCTATACAATTGATGGTGACAAGCCATTGAAAGATATCCTGTCTGACATTTTCACAAAACAATCAGGAGAAGCAGCACCATCTCATAAAGAAAGTATTGCAACTTTACAAGAATACCTTTCGGACATCTTGCCTGATTATGATGAAGAACGCGTTTATCCATCTGACATTAAGAAGTTGTTCCAATGGTACAATTTACTTTTAAAGTCTGGAAACTTAGAACCCGTTGCTGAAGAAGAAGATGCGAAAGCATCTGATGGGGAATCGACAGATGACCAACCAAAGGAAGAAGCTAAGAAAACCCCAACTAAACCAAAAGCTAAAGTAAAGCCAGCGGCTAAGAAAGTGCTTCCCAATAAAGAAGCATCTCAGAAAACCATCACAAAGAAAATAGTATCAAAGAAACCTATTTCTAAAAAAAAGTAGATAACGTTATTCACTAAATATTTAAAGTCTCGCGTTCACCGAGACTTTTTTTTTGCCTATGAAAATTTCAAAACCAACACGACAATTCGTTGATCAAAACCTAGTAGTAGATTCATGGGAATCAATCGAAAAGTATTTCACAGATCTAATTAATAGAGAGATTGACACCAAAGAAGATTTCCTTACTTGGCTTAAAGATCAAAGTGAATTGGAAGCAATCCTTGAAGAAGATGCCGCTTGGAGATACATCAAGATGACCATTGACACAAAGGATGAAGAACTTAGTAATTCGTACACTTTCTTCGTGACGCAAATCCAGCCTAAAATCGCACCTCTTGATGATCAAATCAATAGAAAATTGGATGCGATCAGTTACACGGATGAATTAATTTCTGATCCTGCATTTGAAATTTTATTCAGAAGTATTAAAAAGGCACTTGAATTGTACCGTGAGGAAAACATTGAAATTCAATCAAAATTAGCAGAGGAAAGCCAAAAATTCGGTTCACTTTCTGCTGCTCAAAGCATCGAGCACAATGGAGAAAAGCTAACAATGCAACAAGCCTCTCTCCTACTTAAGGAAACGGATGAAACATTGCGAAAAGAAGTATTCGTAAAAATATCGGACCGCAGAAAGGAAGACGTCGACGCGTTTGACGAGCTTTTTGATTCACTTTTAGCAAAGCGCCATCAAATTGCGAAGAACGCTGGCTTTGAAAATTTCAGGGATTACAAAATGCAAGCAATGGGCCGCTTTGATTATAGCGTAACGGATTGCGAGGACTTTCATCAATCGGTTAAATCGGTGATTGTTCCGATTGTGAAAAAAATGCAACAGAGTCGTTTGGACAAACTTGGAAAAAGTTTATTCAAACCGTGGGACTTGGACGTTGATCCAGAAGGAAAAGCGCCGTTAAAACCATTTTCAAAAGGAAATGAACTTTTGGAAGGAACTGTGAACATGTTCAATCGAATTGATCCATATTTCGGAGATTGCTTGACAACGATGTCGGAAATGAAACATTTAGATCTTGAATCTAAGGATGGAAAGTCACCAGGTGGTTACAACTACCCTCTTTATGAGATTGGCGTTCCATTTATTTTCATGAATGCCGTTGGTTCTCACAGGGACTTAGTAACGATGGTTCACGAAGGTGGTCATGCGATACATTCATTTTTAAGTAGAGACCTTGAATTAACGGGTTTTAAGAGCCTTCCGTCAGAAGTAGCTGAATTGGCCTCAATGTCGATGGAATTGCTCTCTATGGACGAATGGGGAGAGTTTTACAAAGATCCGAAAGACTTAAACCGAGCGATTGAAGAACAATTGGAAACGGTGATCAAACTTTTGCCTTGGATTGCGCAGGTTGATGAATTCCAACATTGGCTTTACGTTAACCATTCACATACGAAAACAGATAGAACTGAGAAGTGGATTTCATTGTCAAAAGCATACGGAACGGGTCTAACAGACTGGTCGGGCTATGAAGATGTACAATCGAATTCTTGGCAACGTCAATTGCATATTTTTGAGGTGCCGTTTTATTACATTGAATACGGTATTGCACAATTGGGTGCTCTTGGTGTTTGGAAAAACAGTCTTGAAGATAAATCAAAGGCAATTGAGGACTATAAAAGTGCATTGAGGTTGGCATATACGCGCAGTATTCCAGAAATTTATGAGACTGCGAACATAAAATTTGACTTTACTGAGAAGCATATTAAACAACTTGCTGAATTCATAGAGAACAAGTTAGCTGAATTAAAGATGTAATTAGTTTGCAGTAGTTTCAATCAGGTAGTAAAAACACTTGTATGAAATAAAATTACTGTTATATTTGCACCCGATTAAGCAATTAATCAATTTATTTAAGAGTTCTCGATGGAGAGAAAAATAGATAGGTTTTATGATGGCGAGGTAGCTCAGTTGGTTAGAGCGCCGGATTCATAACCCGGAGGTCGGGAGTTCAAATCTCCCTCTCGCTACAAAAGTCCAATTCGAAAGAGTTGGACTTTTTTGCTTTACCCATGAGCCTTTTGGAAGGAACAACGACTTTGTCGACAAAGAAAAATTGCTCAATTAACTCAAAATTCACTTGAAAAAGTGTACTCCAAGTAATCATTTTGCAGAAAACATCTTCAAGGAAAACGTACAAATAAATTAGAGCTAAACATGCTACAGAACACTGTTTCCAAATGATTGAGTAAAATGTGAATTGGAGAGAAGTCTTCAAATTTCATCCTATAGACCTCCGGGTAGGAACCTCGAAGGTCGGAAACTGAAATTTCTCCTTTCCTATAAAACTGGTGTTAGATTTATGTCAAAGGATTACCTCAGAAACTATAAGTTTAAACTCGCCCCCTATTAAGAACACTTAGATTTAACTTCCTTTTGTGATTACGATTTTGTCGCGTTAATTTCAATCAATCAGAATTTTACTAGTATTCTTTGAGGTTCGAGCTACTAAAGAAAGAAATACATTGAACGGTGTGGCTCTAGAATTCATGATTTGATCTTTAAGTTTAAAGATCTCTGACGATCTACACTAATCGCAAACAATGTCTTCTTATTCAGGGAATCCGTTCTCGATCCAGCATTTAAGAATATCCTGATTGTCTTTACTAATACCTCCAAATTTGGGCATTGTTTTTTCAATCAAAGTCACATTTTCGAAAATTCCATTTGTTGTAATATTTGACAATTTCGCATACGTATGGAATTCACCATTATCCGAACCTGCATTATGACAATTCATACATTCCTTTTGAACTATATCTTTTACATGAGAAGTATAAGTAATAGTTTCAGTACTATTACAAACGGGGGTGTAATTCTTTTTCTTGCATGACACAGACACTATGCTTAATAAACAAATAATAACTAGTGAGGTTTTAAAGTAGTTCGTCATTTAATTGTGTGTTTTTTGATTTAAGTAAATATTATTTCGAATGCAAAATAGTTAAACCAATTCCTTACAGACGCGTGAATTGTTGGGTAAGTGACAAATGGGAGCAATAATACACGAAAGGGAATATCAATATATACACGAAGCAGTATCGCCGTTCTTTTTAATTATCATTTGTGTTCTGCAAAGCGTTAATATTCTTATAAAACAGGGCGTGGGTCCAAATATATCTCATATTTTTTATCCAATACTAAAGATAATTGTGTAAGTATGAATGGAATGTTGTAATATGTTTGCATAAGGTAATCTAGGGGCGCCTCTGACTAAACATCTCTAGCACGCAGGAGTTCGTGACAACCGTATTCTGCAAACCTATCCATGTTTTAAATATCTAATACTTGGAGATTATTGCTCATTATTTCCAAAAGAAAGAAGTTTTTTTTGTAGCGCTATTTCAAGAGAAGATAAATTCACAATTCAACACCGTTTAAAACCTGCTACTTGTGTTTCACAACAGAAAAAAAACAGTGTTCTCAATACTAAAAAACCTAGTGCAGTAAAAGCCACTTTTGACATTTTAGAGAATCTCAATAAATTAAAGTGATATATACTGTTATTTCTTTTATACTAGTCCGATTTTTATATCGTCATTACTGAACATTAAACAATAAAATCGTCTTTTGACAGTATAGGTTTGGGAATGTCCATTTCATTTAACATCTCACGCAAGTCTATTTCAATCGTTCTTACTAATGACGTCATAGGTATATCAAAGGCAAGGTTTTCAAATGGATTCTCAGCATAATCCCCTACTCTTTCCATCATCCAAAACACCCACCCAACTAGAGTTGTAAACGGCACAACTCCCCAAATCATATATTCGTTCAGATTTGTGTTAGAAAAAACAGAAAGCAATCCCATTGGTAAGAGCAGAATAAAAATGTAAACAAAATAAACACTGGAGGAAGCGTATTGTCTTGGTAGTGGGAAATTTTTAATCCGTTCGCACTTTCCCTGTAAGGTAAAAAACTCAGTTAGCATTTTTTGCATTTCAACATGCCGGAAACTATCAACAAGCCCTAATTGTTTTATTTTTTTAAGATCTTCACTTTGACAATAGAGGATTTGGCTGCATCCATTAGCGGACTTTAGAATTCTCTCTACATCGTCATTTATTAAAAATCTTTCTATTTCAATACTTTCATCTTGATTTGGGAATAACTCATTTATATATTCTCTATACCGCCTGTTTACATATTTGTTATGCTCCCATGGCTTCAGAATTCTGAGTTGTCGTTTCAATCGATACAACCAAGCTATTTGTCTATATATTAAACGCCTTCGAACTTCTTCGATCTCAAAATTCAAAACATCTTGTTTTAAGAATTCATCCGTAACAAAACCGTTAACCATAATTCCCCAGCTACGACTGGAATTTACAATTCCTCCCCATATCTTTCGCGCTTCCCAAGTACGATCATAAGCAGCCTTATTTTTAAATCCAACATAAAAAGAAACTGCAATTCCTATCAAAGAAATTGGTACCCATGGAATTTTTAACCAACCTAAGCCAATGCAGGAGTACAAATAAACTACGCCCCACGAATAACTTAAGAGGAATAGAATCGGTTTAATGGAAATTTGTAGTAATCTGAAAGGGCTAAATATTCTTGATACGTACATACAACTTAGTTTGATTTGTCATTTAGATGATTCGTCATCAATGAGTTCCCATTAGAATTAGAAGTTCAAAAAATTAATTTCAGATTCAAAAAATTCTTTTTAAAGCATTTTCCTTTGTAGTCAAATAATGCTTAATCACACCTAGCACATGCACCACCAAGAGGATCATTAATATTAGTGCCATTATCCCATGTCCCTTTAAAGGAAGTATGTCAGTTGAGTTTTTAATTAAACCAGCATCTCCATTAATTATGGCACTCCCATAGCCTCCGAAAATCACTGTGCCTATTCCTGAAATTGAAATTCCAAATAATAGAAAGTAAAAAACACTATGAATCCAAATTATTAATTTATCGTTAAGCCTCGATCCCGTTTTTAAATCTGTTGGTCTTGTTTTTTTGAAATACATCCAACTTCTAATTATAGTTAGGATGAAGGCAATATTTCCAAAGGCAATATGAATTTTTATTAAACCCATTTTTTCTGAAGATTCTATTCCTGCCATGTACTTCCCCACAGGAAACAACGCAAGAATTACTATAGTGGTGGCCCAATGAACTATAATTGTTCCTCTATTATATTTCTGACTTAAATTATTCTGATTTTCTTTATCCATCTCTTTTTTTTATAGGAAATCAACCTTTCCTGATTCTAAATTATAATATGCGGGCACGACTTTAACACCTTGAAAATCAACAAATTTATTAACAATGCTTGATCTATTTAGTACTTCAAGCGCTGTTAACTTGGCATTCTCTTTCACAACTTCATTGACAGTTGGATTTTCTGAAGAGGCGCTAATCGCGGGTGCAATTTGACATAATAAATGATTCAAATTATATCCATTATCACCTCCTTGTATTGCTGTAGTTACCGCCCCACAACTCTCATGACCAAGGACCATAATTAGCTTAACTCCGCAATTTACAATCGCATACTCAATACTAGCCAAAGACGATGTGTTTGCTATATTTCCAGCGACACGTATGACAAACAATTCTCCAAGTCCAGTATCAAAAGTCAATTCTGGGACGACTCGACTGTCCGCACAACTTAAAATTATTGCGTAAGGTTTTTGTCCGTTTGTTAATTCGGCTCTCCTGAAACCGTTTTGCATTTTACCTTCCAAACAATTATCTACGAACCGTTGGTTTCCTTCCATTAATCTTTCTAAACTTTCTTGATGAGTCATTTTCTATCTTTTTATTAATTTCTTCATTTGTTTACACTTATAAATATTAGTCCCCATAGAATTTATCTTTGAAACTGCTATCATTGATTTTGCCACATCCTGCGCACTTACTGGTTTTAAATTAATAGGCAGGAAAAAATGATATTGTGCGCATGAATGCCTTGCCAATTACTTCCGTCAATCTAAACTCTTTCCTTCTCCCTAAAAGAAAAGATGGTTGAAAAATGGAAAGCGATGGGATCTTCAAATTAGATAGAGAATCTTCAAGCTCACCTTTAAAGCTCAAATAAAAGTTACTACTCTTACTATTTGCTCCATAAGATGAAACTATTAAAAATTGTTGCCCGCCTGAATTCAAAAATGATTTGACTAAATCAATAGGAATATTGAAATCTATTTCATGATACTTTATTTTGTCTCCATTAACTTTCTTGTTTGTTGTCACCAACACACAAAAGACGACATCACTGTTACCTAAAGCCTCTCGAGAGGATACTTCATTGGTGAAATCAACTATTGACACCCTGACTATTGGATGATCAACTTTTATTGAGTTTCTAACTAAAATATTGAGTTCTGAAAATGACGAGTCATCTTGTAACATTATTAATAATTGATTACCAATTAGCCCCGTAGCCCCGATTAATGTAGTTTTTTTTAATTTCATTATTCTTTTGATATAAAAATTGAGAACATTCTATCGTTTTCATTTATTCGTATCCCGCTTAACAATCGAGGTAATTGGAATAGCCATTGAAAAATTTAATAGACCATATAATATTTCAAAAATCACATTGCTTCCAGGTGCTGGTTTGCGCTTGAAACGACTAAGTATAGCTTTCCATGTGTTAAAATATAAGTTGCCAAAAAAAATGATTCTTATTTCAATCATAATTTGATCTGCTACATCCTTGCCATAATATTCATAGAGTTTTTTCGTTACTATAGGCTTTGGATTATTATTTGTTTCAGCGCAATGCTGGGCGTACAAAAGAGCCATTAATTGGAATTCAGATGCACCAGTTTGAAATTGAAGATTCATCGTGTCCTTTAATTCATATTCACTCATACCAGTTGAAATTGCTTGTTCCGCATGAAGCCATGAACAATACATCCATTCACTGTCGTAATAATATTCATTCCTCCCTCCAGCAATACAATGTATTTCCCGACATACTAACGACTTAAAACATTTTAGAAGGCTCCATATTAGGATGCCAAGATCACTTCGGAATGGTCCTGCCATGAATATTTTCTTATCAAATCCTTTCTTCACACGTGTACGTTTAAAAAGCAGATTACATTAGAGTTATTTTAAGCCAAGAAAAGACTTAAACGATGTTTGGATAAAATGCTGAAAGTCGGAAAATTACCAATTCCTCTTTAGAATCAATCTCTATCAGCTTTGCAGAAAATATAATTTGTGATGAAATGGATGGAATTTGGACGAATGGGAAGGTTTATCGTGAAATACTTTGCTATTATTCAATCAAACGCGGAGGGAAACATACGTCGATTTAATTTAATGTGGCATAGTTTAATCGCACATTACGCACAAAGCACTCATCGAAGGTGTTAGGATTGTATCACTTTTAAACATTAAAAGTCAATAAACTTCCCTCCGGCAGATCACTTCTTAGCCAGATGAGAAATATTACATCTTAATAGTTTCTATTGGAAAACTGCGAGAAACTGGTATGCTGAAATTAAGATGCCTAAGGTGCAGATTGTAACTTCTCGCATTACCCGTTACTTTTAATAAATGTTCTACATTGGCCATATAAGAACGATGACAGTGCACAATGTGTGGATTCTCCTCTAGTTGATTCTTAATCTTTGCAAGGGAACAACGAATTAAATGTCTTTTTACATTACCATTTTCAAAAGTATGAATCTCCACATAATTCCCATCTGCCTTGATGAACAATAGATTCGGTAAATGAATTAAAATTTTGCTTTGGGGAATTCCGAGTTCTAATGAAACCTCTTGCGATTCAATATTCAAGTGATCTGAGAGTTTATCGGCTTCAGACTTATTCTTGGAACTTAAAAAGCGCTCCAAAAGTAAAATGGTAAGCGAAATTGGAATAATTCCCACGGAAAAAGTAATAAAGACAAACGTCCATAATGAATGCTGTTCCATTATCTCTTTGCCAAAAGTTATTGTATACAACCAATTGAAAATCGCACCTAAAACAATCTGGGAAACGGAGTAGATGAGCATTTTTTGAACCGTCCACTTATCCGCATCAAAATTTCGAGAAAGTTTGGGGTAAAAAGTATAACTCACAAATAATATAGAAAAAGTAACACCGGCATACCCCAATACAAAAGGCACTTTATTAAATTGTATATTTTGTATTCCGAATGGCTGAAATGTTATTAAAAACAAGAAAATAAAAACACCAAAACTTAAAGATACAAGTAGTTTATCTTTCATTCTATTAACATATGGAAAAGGTGTTTTAATTATACTTTTCATTTTATATTCTATTGCCGTTCTTTTAAAATACGCAACTTAAGTTACGAATAATCAACTATCACACGGTACAAATTTTCTTCCACGTAAGTATACAATTTGATTTCTTTTGCACCATTTAACTCTAATAACAATTTATTTATTCACGGTGGAATCTATAATTTCCCTTTATTCAAACTGGATTCCATACAACAGAAAATATTTCATATTTGCCAATTGATAATTATTCCATTACTTCCCCTGTCTACCAGTAACACCATTCTTAATTCTACATCTTTCGATTAACTTAGCATATAATAATTTCTAAATTTCCTGCTCACCTGATTCAGACCTGCTCGGTATTTACCTAATCTCTATGTTCCACGAAGTACTAAGTACATATAATCAATTTTTATGTAAACGACGTATCTTGTTCTCTAGTTCCTTAAAAGAATTAATGACTTACTTTTAAACCATAATAAAGCTTTCATTTTCTTATAATGATCTCAAACTTTTTAAAACACGTTCCATATGTGTTTTTCCTATTGGAAGTTCAACAGAATCTACTACCATTGATTTCGATTTAACCTCTCTGGTATGAATCAAGTTATTTGAGGCAACTAAAATTAGAAATTGAGAAATAGTAGACCTCGCTTGAAATTGTCTCGACTTTGTGGTAACTGTTATATGGACATTATCACTTCTAAAAAACACTATTTCATCCGTATTAATTAAAACGTATTTTCCCAACGTACTTCTTATCAATCGAAATTTGCTCGTTAAAAAATTTCGAAGTTTTTCTGGATAAACTGCATTTTTAATAGAAACGCCCATAAAATCATTGATAAATTGGCCTACTGTGTAGTTCAATATTGACGCTATAATCGGTTTTCGAATAAAACCGTTAGGATGCGACTCCTTTGCATAACCTACTAACTTTAAATCAGAGCCACTAGTAATGTAAATATGAGGTATTTTGTAGGCAAATGCTATTCCCCCATAGTCTGTTGAACTATTTCCATCAGGATTTGTAACATCCAAATTCAATAAGATTAAATCAGGGCTCAATCGCTTTTTCAAAACCTAGTAACGAATTTGCGAATACTAACGGGTAGTATATGAAGCGTAGCATCCAGCAGGGTGCTATGATTTCATATACCTTGTAATATTCTATATTTTCTATTGTTTTATGAATTTATATGAAACTACATGATGTTCAGAAATAAGCTTAATTAAATAAGTTCCTTTCGGTAAGAAGGCTATTTCAAGATAGTTCATTTTGTCTACTAATTTCTGCTCATAAAGAGGATTTCCCATCATGTCATAAATTGAAAGATGACAATTTATGATTTCTTCGAAAGAAATGGTTACTCCATCTGTTGCTGGATTAGGGAATATGTGAATTGCATTTTGAAAAGAAGAATTCTCAATACTTGCTGTTAAATCTTTTAAGCATCGAATGGCTTTTCCGTTTTGTGCAACGGCAACTGAGTTTAGTAAGGTATTGTTATGTGAAGTTAGACTATATGCATTACCTCTCGGAAAACTGAGTGAACCAAATAGAGTCGAACTCCAAAAAGAACCTAGTTGACCTAAATTGTTAAAACCAGATGGATTTCCACGAGATCCACTCCCCAATCCTGTAAAACCACTTGAGTTGGTAGCCGTACTATCAGTTACTAGCCAATGTGTTGTTCCTATTTCCTTCATTTTACCTCCTGCTATAAGTTCTCCGCCTAGAAAATCTCTCAGTGTATCCCAATCTGAATTATCTGGTACTTTCCATCCAACTGGACATACATTATTATTGCTATTGGTTATGTTCCATGTATACAAACGACCGTACATATTTATGTTGCTGGTATCTTCATCATAAGCCCATTGATATAACGTAGTTGTATCATTGGAAACAGGTAGGGATGTTGTCAGGATTTGAATTGCATTGTTAAAACGTGTGGTCTTCAGGTTCTCTTGCATCCAAGTTTGCGTTCCTATAGTAACAGTATTGTATATGTTTCCATCAATATCTGTAATTGTTTGAGCATTACTTTTTAAACTTACAAGAGAAAGTATAGCAATGAAATATATTTTATTTTTCATGAATTTTCGTTTTAATCATTGAGTATAACCAGGGGCTATAAACTTTTAACGTTCCTTTCAAGATTTTAACTGAAGCTTTATCAGCATCAACTATTAATAACCTTAGACCTCTCGAGGCATTTTCTTTTCTAAAATCATCCATAATATTCATTTCACTTTTTTTTTCAATTCAGAAAGACAATTCAACTTTACCGAAGTATTAGATGCAAATGAAAACATATGTCCGTTTTTCCCGTCAATTCTATATTGAAAATAAAGCAAACTGCAAACTCCTAGATTCCATGATCGGAACCGACTCAAATAATTCCAATCAAAACATAATGAACCTTTGTTGAAAACATCTCTCCCAATAATATGATTCGCCCTTAAATTAACTGAGTAACAACGGGACACAAAATAATAGATAATAATTAAAAAAATTAATAGGGTTAGGGCCTGAATAATACCATACGAAGTAAGTTTGAAGATTATAAAAACTGGAATAAATGCAGTGAGAATAAATAAAGAAACCCACAGACGAACAGTTAACAATTTACTAACCACTCCGGACTGAATTTTTATCATTTTTAATTTATTTCTGACGAACTAAAAAAAACAAAAGGAATGGTTTCTACCATTCCTTTCCTTACCTAAAACTACCAATTGTTTCAACTAATGAAAGTTGAAACTTAACTAAACTACTTGTTAGTTAGACATCGGTTCAAAGTCTAAATTACTCTACCACATATTTAGACTTGAAACTAGAACCGATGTGAACTAAACTAACGGGGTCTACAACCTGGCGAATACGCTTCACAAGGCGGTATTTTTTTTTTAAGGCTATTCATTTGTTTCTATCGCTTTGGGAGAACACTCCATCCTGTTCATACGATTAGACAATTACTTAACAATCTTAAACTCTGTTCTTCTATTTAAAGAGTGTTGTGCGTCTGAACACTTTATTCCGTCAGTACAACTATTCAGTAATCTTGTTTCTCCAAATCCTTTTCCACTAATTCGTAAAGGATTTGAAATGCGCTCCTGAATATACTTTGCCGATGATTTTGCTCGTTTATCAGAAAGCCTCAAATTAGAATAAGCTGAACCTCTTGAATCTGTATGTGCTCCCAATTCTATTTTTATTTCTGGATTGTCATTCATAATTTTCACAATCTTATCCAATTCCAAAGAAGCGTCTGGACGGATAACATACTTACCTAAATCAAAATAAATTGGTTTAAGATCAATTAACTTACCTAAATCCGAACCTTCTTCCATTTTCACTAAATCAAAGTTTAATTGTTCATGAAGGTTTATTTTGCCTTCCTTATCAATAGATGCATTAAAGGTCTGCTTGGAACTTAAGTAGCCCTCTTTCAAAATTTCAATGTTATATGACACGCGGTCTCCAATACGTTTACCCTCGATAGGGAGTAATATGTTTCCGTAACCGTCAGTCGTAAATTTACCTAGAGAAATTCCTGAAAAATTATCTAAAATTGAAATTTCAACTCCCTGAATTGGACTTTCTGTGGCTGCATCTGTCACAAGACCAAACAACGCTAATTCTGGATCCTTATCCACCTCAAGATTTACGATTTTTGGCTTACCTGAAATAATTCCACTCGTGTTTACGGCTTCTTTAGATTCGAAAAAATTATCTTTTTCAAACTGAATAAAATAGTCCCCGAATTCCTGCACATCAAAAAGGTAATTGCCTTTTTTATTAGTAAAAGATTTTGCAATAATGTTCCCTTCTTCATCCATTAGAGAAACTTTAGCATCCACAACTGGAACACCTGAATTCTTATCAGCAACTATTCCAGCTATTTGATAGCTCAATTTTAATGATGATAATAATTTATAAGCATAAATATCATCTTGCCCTTTCCCTTCAATGCGATTAGAGCTGATATAACCTGACGCCCCGTCTTCCATTAATGTAAATGCCACTTCGTCGTAAGCAGTATTTAATGATGCCCCTAAATTTGTCAAATTGTTCCAACCAGTACTTCCTGGATAAGCGACAAATACATCCAAACCTCCGAAGCCTCCATGGCCGTCTGAGCTAAAAAACAACATTCCTTCTTCACCAATCCAAGGGAAATAATCATTTCCAGAAGTATTTATTTCGCCTCCTAGATTTTCATAAGTTCCATAAGTTCCATCCGGATTCAGCGCCAATTTATATATGTCCACACCTCCTAATCCTCCTGGCATATCTGAAGCGAAATAAAGTGTTTTACCGTCTTTTGATACTGTAGGATGCCCAACGGAATAATCTGTTGAATTAATAGGCAGCGTTTCTAAATCTTTCACATTATACTTACCCAAACCTGCTACCCGATAAATCTGCAATTTATTAAAGCCGTTGGCATCACTCAATGAGGCATGATCCGATGTAATAAATAAGTACTTTCCATCTGGTGTGGCACACACTGGACCAGCATGAATAGTCTTCAATCGATCAATAACCCTAATTGAAGTTAATTTATTTTCTATTCTAAGTGCTTTATACATGTTGTATAAAGGAGCTTTTGTCTGATTATCTAATCTTCGGATAGGGCCCAATGTTTTGTTCGCAGAACAATAAAAGATATGTTCTCCTATTGGATACCCACCAAAATCCGAGTGCTTTGAATTGATTTTTTTCAATTCAGTTAAAGAGAATAAATCTGAAGCACCAATTTTAGGCGTTACGGAACTATCCCTTGATCCACTACCCATTTCAGAATCAGACAATATCTGATTAGTCTGTGCATTAACACTAGTTATTGCCAACGTTAAAGCAATAACGTTTATTTTTAATAAGTTCATTAGCTATATTTTTTTCTAGAAATAACGTGGAGAGACAAGTCCCTTTATGTTTTTGGTAAATCTAAATGACAACAAAATTTCGTGAGAACCCGTTGATCCTGTTATAATTTGTGTCAATGGAAAATCGTAAGCATATCCTAATTTCACCTGATCTACAATTTTAAATTGTATAAAAACACCTGCACTTTCCTTAATACGATAATTAATTCCAAGCCACAGTTTTTCATTATTGATTGCAGCAATACTTAAATCAGCGCTGATGGGTACACCTGAAGTATATCTGATTTGAGTAGTAGGACGAAGTTCCCACTTATTATTAAGGTCTAACAATACTCCGGCAATGCCAAAAACGTGCTTAGCGCTATCCAAACCTCCAATATTCCCACTTAAATTATTCGTCAATCGAGGAATACTTGCACCAACAAACCATTTTGGAGCGAAGTAATATACTCCAGCGCCTAATGTAGGAGAAGATGATCCTGACAATTCTTGAGCCAAGGGATCAACTCCTGAATGATCAATTTCCCTAAATACTGAGCTATACGAATCAATTCCTGCTTTTAATCCTAAACTTAATTTACTATCATTCTTAAAAAGGATACGATAAGCAAAATCAACGGATGCGTTAAAGCGGTTAATTGGTCCTATTCGATCATTCATTAAATCAAGTCCCAAACCAATTGATTTGTATTTGAGTGGTGTATGCACTGCAAATGTTGTCGTCATTGGAGCACCTGCAATTGCAACCCATTGTTGACGTTGAAGTCCTGTAACTTCCATATACTCTTTTGAACCTGCAAAAGCTGGATTCACATAAATTTGATTATCCATGTACTGTGTGAACATTGGATCTTGTTGGGCACTACTATCAGTTCCCCATAGAGAAAATGCAGCCAAACACACTATTATTTTATTTTTCATTTCACAATTTTATAGTAAACCGAGAAGAGTTAAACTCCTCTCGGTTAATTTTGAATTAACTATCTGTATTTCAGATAAATGAACCCTTTCATCAAATCGTCGCTTTCACTATCCTGAATAATGAAGTAGTAAGTTGATTCTGAAAGCTCAGTCACTCCGATGGCATCGGATACATTTACTTCACCTGACCAATCATTTTGGTAATCGGTTATTTGGTAAACTAAATTCCCCCAACGATTGTAGATAAATAGTTCATTCGCAGGGTATTTTGCCGTAAATCCATTGATCGCAAAACTCTCATTTACACCATCTCCATTTGGAGTTACCAAATACCCATCGTTTTCCTCTATTTCGGGAACTAACGGGTCTGATCCGTTAACCAGTTCTTCAATATTTGTAAATCCATCCCCGTCACAATCTGCCGAATTCCATTCTTCTGAAGGCTCTATTGTTTGACTTGCCAGAACGAAAGAACAAGGGTCCAAACCATCTGTACTATCAGTAACTTCATCGCCATCATTTACTCCGTCACCATCAGTGTCAGGGTTCAAAGGATCTGTTCCGTTCATTGCTTCATCGTCATCTGTAACACCATCACCATCAGTGTCAGGATTTAACGGGTCTGTTCCATTAATAATCTCATCACCGTCTGTTACTCCATCTCCATCACTATCTGAATCGTATGGGTCTGTTCCAAGTGTTACTTCATCTCCATTACTTACACCATCACCATCACAATCTGCCGCCGACCATATCGCATTAGATGCGTCATACCCTGTATATCCGGCTGCTTGTGCTGGATCACATGGTAAGTTTTCATCTGTTCCGTTGTTAACTTCGTTATCATCTGTGATTCCGTCTCCGTCCGTGTCAACTCCTGCTTCATATGGATCTGTTCCATTCGTTGCTTCGTCTCCATTACTTATACCGTCACCATCGCAATTTGCTGCTGACCATATTGCATTAGATGCGTCATATCCTGTATATCCGGCTGCTTGTGCTGGATCGCATGGTAAGTTTTCATCTGTTCCATTGTTGATCTCTGTACCGTCGATAATTCCATCTCCGTCTGTATCACCACTACTGCAAACTCTAAACGATACTGAAACAGTATCAAAGCATGTGCTTGATATTCCCAATACATTAGCCCCACTAGTATATCCAGTTAAACCCGCTGAGATTAAGTAGTCCACTGCATAAATCCTATAGACCCCAACTGCCTGAGCTGAAAAACTTGGTGTGCTAGCGGTATTGAGTATCTGACCAGAATTATTCGTTAAGGCATATTCCGTTGTATAAAGGGGATCCGTATTTGTCCCTGTTGCTATAATCGTTATTGCTTGATTATCAAGAAAATCACATTGTGAATACCCTGTCCGAAATAGACCCACAACAAGTAATAATAACATTATTTTTATTATTCCCATTTTTATTGTTTTTCGTTTTTTATTAACTTTTTACAGTATTGTCTATTTTCAATATGAAAGTACTGGCGCCTGAGCGCTGCAACAGTTTGTTATTGTAAATAACGCAGCTGCACTTACTGGTGAATAACAGTCAATAAACGCATCATAATAGTAAGCGTAATATGTCCCCACTACCTCAACTGTAGTTGGGTCGTCGACAACACCATCGGCATTACCGTCCTCTGCATTACCTGTCATATCTAAACCGTTACTCTCGTCATTATCCGTGCTCCAAATAAGTGTTGCTCCTGCAGGTGTAGTTCCCGTATGAAGTGCATTAAGATCCACACTATTCGCAGGACAAATATTGGTAGTTGTTGGAGAAGATAATGGAGGTGCCGTAATACCGGCAGCGCAAGGAACTGGCGTTACCGAAAAATACCAATAAAGATATGCATGATCTATATTATTAACATGCATTGGAAAATCGACAGTAAATACGCTTACAGGGGCCGTTGTAGTAAGCCAGGTTCCCTCGCTAACGAAGCCAGCAATAATTGGAGCCGCTCCAGTAAGAGTTCCAAAATTGGTGCTTGTAAATCCTTGTGAGAAGGTAAATATATCCCAAAAAACATTCCCGTCACCATTTATATCACCAATCTTTAATTCATCAATTATAACTGGAGTGCTAAACGTAAAGTGCAATTGATTACTTTGTACACCATTTAAAAAGCCTCCGTCCGAGAAAAGAGTCTGAACCGCTGGCACACCTGCGACGCCAAATATCCCACTATTTAGTAAGACATCATGCGAGCCAATTGCTCCTGTCTGAGTAACAGTCACAGTACCTCCAGGGAATGTTCCAATAACAGGCCCCAATGGGTTAACTGGTGGAGTCCAAGTAACAGGTCCCTGACCAAAGGTATAAGACCAGAGTGTTACAAAAAGAACAGCCAAAATTAGAGTAGTAGATTTTTTCATTTTATTTATTTATTTATTTATTTATTTATAATTACCTTAATTGGTTTTATTAGCTGATTACTTTTTATAATGTAAATTCCAGTGGGTAGATCAACTTCTAATTGTTCTATCACTAAATTTTTCTGTACTAACTTACCGTCCATTCTAAAAATACTGATGTCAATAGCAGCATTTCCGTTATTTATCAAATTAACAACTCCCGAACTAGGATTTGGGTAAACTGACAACTCAATTGGATAGGTGGCCTTTATATCAATGACTCTTATTTCAGAATAAGAAAATGTTCCATCAAAATCCACTTGTTTTAATCGGTAGTATGCTGTTCCAAAGAGAGGGAATCGGTCAATATCAGTATAATAAACTTCTCCTTGATTCGTACCCACCGATGAAATCTCATCATTAATTATATCCCAATCCAGCAAATTACGTGACCTTTCTACTTGGAAGTAGTCATTATTCAACTCACTTGTTGTTGTCCAAGACAAATCGACTTGATTCGCGCTATTTAAAACTACCTCAAAAGCACTTAACTCAACCGACAACACAATTGGATCGCAAATGATTGCTCCGATGTAATCTCCTAGATCATAACAGGTTCCGGATAAAACACTTACATTTTGTCCAACTGAAAAACCTAAAACCAACGAAGAAGATAGGTAGTTAACTGCATAAAATTCAAACACTCCTCCATTTTGACTTGTGCTAAATGAAGGAGTATTACTTATTTGTAGAATAACGCCACTGCTGTCAGCCATAATGTACTCTGTTATATAACTTGATGCACTATTTCCTCCTGATGCATTTAGAGTAATCATTCCTGAAGTCATATAATTGCACGGCAGGGAGAATACACCACATACTGCTAACCACAAATGATTTGAGACATCCACACAACCTGTAAATGAAAAAATACTCCCTCCAAGAGCTAAACTTGCTGGAGGACTTCCTATTTGATAATTTACTGCAAGAATTTGGATCAAATTCTCAGTTGTTCCAGATGGAAAACTTGGTGAAGATTGTACATCAAGTATAGTTCCGTCATAATCTGCCATTACATAAGAAGTTGTATAACCTATAGTTTGACCGCCTGTTGCTATAATTGAAATCGGATCTCCAACTTGGTAATCGCAATTTTGCGAAAAACTCATTCCTGAGATTAAGAATATAAAAAATAGACTTGCTATATTTATTAGTACAGAACTATTCATATTGCTGTCAATGCTAAATTACATAGACGATCTTGTCTGGGAACTGTTTTATATCCATTTGAGGATTTAGAATCGTTTTCATTAAAACGAAAGAAAATGAGAGTCGATTTATTCATTTAAGTATAATTAGGTTTTCATAAAGTTGATTGCTCTTATAGCTTCAAACTTGCAACAAATGCACTCATGCATACTTTAGTTTGAATTCAACTTGATTGCAAATGTACTTCCTCAAGCCCCACTATTATAGACTTGTAGGATTTGGTTTATCAATCAGAACTACTCATACATATACTGATTTATCAATTCACACTTAAGCCAAGCCTAATTAGTTCTTTATTTTACTTCTTTACTAAAAAAAGATGTAGTATTACCGTAAAAAAAAATGAAAGCACTAATTATACTTGTTTTTCTAAGCTTTACTATGAAATCTTTAGCTCTGGAAAATGAAACACCAACTACTGAGTCTAGATTGTTTTCAAAGTATCATACCGAGCTTTCCGAGTTACTTTCAAATGCTAGAGACAAAAGAGCTTTAACACTTCTGAACACTATTTCTCAGACGGAATTTGGTGAAACCCATGAATTTGAATTTCTACAACACCTTTGCAAGTCGAAAATCTCATTTCTTCATTCCGACTGGACAACCAGTTACATAGAGGTAAATCTTCTTGAATCTGTTTACTCCAAGGAGGAAATAACTTTAGAAAAGTATATGATTATTTCTTACGTGAAAGCCTGCCTTTATAACTTTTTAGAAGAACAAGACAAATTTGATAAATTATATCGCGATGTTGGATTTGACATAGACGAAAAACACCCAGAAGTCTCAATAAGTACACAGATTGCATGGTTAAACGTTGTAGGTGCCAACTGTAGCAATAAAGAGCCCAACAAAGCTCTACTTTATTTGGAAAGAGCCCTCGAACTTAATCCAAACGGTAACTATTCACTCGAACAATATGCTCATACTCTGAATCATTTGGGTGCACTTCATTATCAGAATGATAATCCAGAAAAGGCTCTAAGTGTATGGAAGAAAATAGTCAAAATCGAACGAATATATCCTGGAAAGAAAGAACTACACCATTACGCAAACAACAATATTGGTATTGCTTATTGGGATCTAAAAAATTACCAGCAGGCAGAATATTTTTTACTTATGGCATATTCCTCTTTAGCACCACAGGAACTAGCAAACACGCTATATATGACCATTAACCTGAAAGAACTGTACGAGGAGAAGGGAGACTACAAACAAGCACTATTCTACGCAAATAAGACGAATCTTTTGTCTGACAGTTTATCTATTCTTTCGGCTAAAGCCGAAATACATAAAATAGATAAAATATATAACGTCAAACTAGAACGTTCTAAAAATAAATCGCTGCGCTTAAAACGAAAGAATGTTATTCACGCATTGCAATTCGAAAAAAAGAAAAAATGGACGCTGTCATTAATTGCACTCGGGCTAATTCTTGGGTTATTCATTACAATCAGAATCAATCGAAAACTTAAATTCAACTACAATATACTTATTACAGGTACTGAAAAATTCAATCGCTTACAGGAGCAGTACATATCAAGTCTGCACTTAAAGTACAAGAATGAACCTGAGGTAGAACCCGATAGTACTGTTAAAACTAGAACAATAGAATTTAGTGATTTTCTTAAAGATTTAATGGAGAAAATAAATTATGCTGTAGCCAAAAATAAGTTGTATAAAAATATTGATTTCCAAATTAAAGACTTATGTGAGCTATTTGATGTAAATCGATCTTACATTTCTGAGGCAATTAATAGTATTGAAAAGAAGAATTACACGAGTTATATTAATGACTTTAGAGTAAATGAAGCTTGCGAAATATTAAAAAAATCAAATGATCAATTCTCAATAGAGGGGGTTGGGAAAATGGTAGGTTTTAAATCAAAATCAGCCTTCTATAAAGCCTTTAGTCAAAATATGGGCATGACACCAGGTCGCTATGTCAAACAAGTTGTTAGCCGAGACTAACATAAATAGAATATACGGACAAATCAATTATTTGCACAACTTTCATTCCTATTAAAATCCAATCATCTGCTAAAACAAAGTAGTTTAAGACAATCAATTCATTAGTGCCGTAACTATGTGCTAAGTACGTTTATTTTCTCTAAAAAAAACCAAATATTTTTGTTACGTTCTTCCTGACTCAGAATATTTCCTGTAATTGGGAACGTATAAACTACCTGCTCCATAATTGAGTTTCTAGTGCAGTCTTAAACAATGAGCCGATTACTGCATTCAAGTTATACCGTATCAGTACAAGACATTAATATGACCTATAGTAAATTTACGTTCATCGTTGTTAGTTGTTGTAAATTCAATTTTCCATGTATACATACCATTTTGAACAAGTCGTCCATTATATGTTCCATCCCATCCAACTGATGAATCATGGGATTCCCAAATGACTTCCCCCCACCGATTAAATATAAATAGATCAAAATCATATGGATCAAACCCCTCCGTAAAAACAGGTAGAAACGTTTGATTATAATTATCGTTATCCGGTGTGAATGTATTTGGCACATAATATAGAAGTTCGTCCGTAATATTTATAATAGCTTGGGCTGTATCTGAGCAACCTAGTAAAGAATATCCGATCAATTCCACATTGTACGAGCCAGCAGCATTATTTGGAAAAGTATGAAACGGGTGAAATTCATACGAGAGTGCGCTCGCATCTCCAAAATTCCAGCAATAAGTAACACCACAACATGAACTATTTGTAAATTGAACAGCCGTATTTAAAGTTGTCAAAGACAACTGTTCCGGGCTGAATTCCACTTCAGGAACTTCATCTACGAATATATAGTCAGTATACATTTCAAGTGATTCACAACCATAAATAGAGGTAACTAAAAGAGCAACATCGAATAAACCAGGATCATTGAATAAATACGTATTAGATGAGTTGATTAGTGTGTCATCCGCAATAATCCACTCATACATGTTCGTATTATCAATTATAATTGGTTCAAAGTTCACCTCAAGAGGAGCACAGCCAAACACTACGTCTCCAAAAAATGAGGCCTCAGGCAAGGAGTTCACAAGAACATCAACTTGATCTGTATTTGTACATCCATTTCCATCTGTGCCAGTTACTGAATAAGTGGTTGTGCCAAGTGGAGAAAGGAACGCTGTATTGTCTGTGATACTGTTATTCCATAAGTATGTTGCTGCTCCCATTCCTGTTAAAGTAACTTGCGTACCATCATTACAAACCACTTGGTCTGAACCCGCATCAATTATTGGCAATGCATTCACAAGAACATCAACTTGATCTGTATTTACACATCCATTTCCATCTATGCCAGTTACTGAATAAGTAGTTGTACCAGGTGGAGAAAGGAACGCTGTATTGTCTGTAATACCGTTATTCCATAAGTATATTGCTCCTCCCATTCCTGTTAAAGTAACTTGCGTACCATCGTTACAAACCACTTGGTCTGAACCCGCATCAATTATTGGTAATGCATTCACAAGAACATCAACTTGATCTGTATTTGTACATCCATTTCCATCTGTGCCAGTTACTGAATAAGTGGTTGTACCAAGTGGAGAAAGGAACGCTATATTGTCTGTAACACCGCTATTCCATAAGTATGTTGCTCCTCCCATTCCTGTTAAAGTAACTTGCGTACCATCATCACAAACAGCTAGGTCTGTACCTGCATCAATTATTGGTAATGCATTCACAAGAACATCAACTTGATCTGTATTTGTACACCCATTTCCATCAGCGCCAGTTACTGAATAAGTGGTTGTGCCAAGTGGAGAAAGGAACGCTGTATTGTCTGTAACACCATTATTCCATATGTAAGTTGCTGCTCCCATTCCTGTTAAAGTAACTTGCGTACCATCATTACAAACTGCTAGGTCTGTACCCGCATCAATTATTGGTAAGGAATTCACAGTAACAGTAGCGGAAGTTATTTGTAATTGACTACAATTTGTTGAACTGGCATCCTGAAGGCTTGTCAATTCATATATAAATGTTCCACTCGCATTTGCGGGTACACTCACTGTTGCGGTATTTCCAATAGAGGCAACTGTTTGATTTGGGCCTCCGTTGATAGTATATGTAAATGTATAAGGAGCTGTTCCATTTCCTGCAATAAACGTAAGTATTGGATCCGTATCTCCCTGACATACGGCAACTGTTCCAGTAATTGAGGCAATTGTAGGCGCAATAACAATAACCGAATCAATATTTGAAAGAATAGAAGTACAGAAGCCTTCCGTAACACTAGTAAGTTCTATAATTTGATTAATTAATACTCCCGATAGTATCAAATCTGCATTTCCCAAGGCATCCAACAAAATCGCTTGGTTAGCTCCTCCATTAATATTATATATTACTGTTGCATTAGAAGTACCATTGAATGTAAAGATAGCATCGTCCCCTTGGCAAATAGTATTGTTTGAAGAGACGGTTGCATCACATGTTGGTGCTACGGCAGATGATTCAAAACTAAAGTGGGTCATAGTCCAGTCACCGACACTGGAACCATAAACCTCTATAGTTTCACTTGTTCCATCTGCTATGAAAGTAAAGGATTGTAAAATCCAATTGTTCGAATTATACAAAACGACTCCACTATCATCGTTACCTACCACAATTCTATATGTACTTCCATTAGATGACATCGCGACATCAGATCGAAAACCGGCAACATAAAAAGTGAAATTATAACTTTGTCCGACTGTAAGGCCCGTTATTGTTCCAGATGCCCCCTCCTCTCCAGTACTAAACTTACCACATGACAAAAAGTAAGTATGACCTGGAATTGGAGGCGGATAAGGCCCTCCAGCCCATGGAATAGTAACATCATACCCCCAAACGTCTTGATTACTACAATCGCAACTTCCATTTAAGTTAGACCAACCCGGCTGTGGAGCTTGACCAGACCTCGTCATCACGTCATCTGTATCTGGGATATTTTGTGCATTTACATTAAACGTACAAGAGAAAAAAGTAATAATAATAAATACTTTGTTTAAAATTAATCTCATTTTAAATTTGTTTTCTGTAATTCAGTAAACTCCATCAGAAATAAAATCGGAAATATTCTTTACCTAAAGCATCTGCTAGGACATTGTTCATTTATAAATAGAACAACCTCGGAGTAATTGATTTACTAAATATTAATAATCTATATTTATATAATTGTATGCATCAATATTAGGATAAAATCTTTCAGAATTTAATTAGAATTTGTATCGATTGATCAATATGTACTACAAAAATTATCTGGAAATCGCTATTACCTATTGATTATTCGGAGTCTTATCAATTACCGAGTGTTGCATAGGAGATTGTTTCTAGATTTTCAATCTTTATGAAAAAGATTCTTGATCCCATTCCTCGAGAAGAAAATATAATTTGAGATTAATTCTTCTTGCATAATCAATATGATATAAATAGAGGGTCAAGGGAAAACGTCCATCTTTATACTTTCAACTGCCCAATTTCTAGCTTTAAGATAAGTGCAAAAAGGTACTAAACTAAGTTTAAAAGGACTTAAAAACAGCCTTTAACCCATATTTCATAGCGTTTTAACGGCTTATAGAAAAGGAATGAATTACTAATAAAACACTTTAAATCTTTCTATTTTTAAGCAGAAACCAGAGTGGTATTTTAGAGTAGTAAAATGTACTATTTTGCTTTCAAATGCAGTCATTTGCAAAATCTAACCTTCTGAAAGTCTTACAAATAGACTTTTACCTTGGGATTCATAACCCGGAGGTCGGGAGTTCAAATCTCCCTCTCGCTACA
>JAWUWJ010000008.1:0-34358 GCA_034111925.1 Crocinitomicaceae bacterium | reverse complement strand
CTTATATTTGCTGACTATTCAATAGCCCAATTACCAGGCTGTGGAACTTCTATTGCAGCTTTTCCTTATACTGAAGGATTTGAAGCCAGTTCTGGAAATTGGACTGACGACGTTACGGAACAATTCAATTGGACTCGAGATTCAGGTGGTACGACCTCGGGAAGTACTGGGCCTACAACCGGATCTGCTGCTTCTACATGGTACATGTACATAGAGACATCAGCTCCAAGAGTAAATGGTGATCAAGCATGGCTTGAATCTGATTGTTTCAATTTTGGGGCCTTAACGGCTCCGAGAATTGAATTTGATTATCACATGTATGGTGCTTCTACTGGAACATTGGATTTTCTAATTAGTACTGATGGTGTTGTATGGACGAGTATATGGACGCTTTCTGGTAATCAAGGGAACTCTTGGCAAACGGCTTCTGTCGACCTTACTGCTTATGCAGGATTAACAGTTGGCTTTCAATTTAGAGGGACTCGAGGAACAAGCTATACAGGTGATATCGCAATTGATGGTTTGACGATTTTCAATCAAGGACCCATTACATTCCAATCTTCTACAACAACTCAAGCCTCAACTGGTGCTGTAGAAAATTGTGCAACGTCAGCTGAGATATTAGGAATAGAGATCGTTACTACTGGAACAACAGGTTCTTTGACTGCTACTGAGTTTACAGTTAATACTACTGGAACAACAAGTTTGGCAGATTTATCTGCAATCAATATTTATTATACTGGAACTTCTCCAGCATTTGCAACAGGTTCTCTTTTTGGAACGATTGGACCGGCAGGAAGTGTTGTTATTAATGGAAGTCAAGCTTTGGTTTCGGGAACAAATTATTTTTGGGTCGAATATGGTTTGAACCCACTAATGACAAATGGAAATACATTGGATGGAACGTGTTCAAGTCTGGTCGTTTCTGCAGTAAGTCATGTTCCAACTGTAACAAGCCCAGCAGGTCTTAGATCAATTGGAGCTTGTAATCCTTCCGCTGGAGGTGTAGCTGGAAATTTACAAACGTGGTTTGATGCAAACATAGGAACTGTTGGAAATCCAGTTTTAACATGGAACAATCAAGGTCCTAATGCGAATATTACAGCTTTAACTTCAACAAATGGAGGTCCGGTTGCAAATTCGACGAACGCAAATTTTAACAATATAATTACTACTACAGGTGGGTACAATGGGACTTATCATGCTGAAGTTTCAAACAGAACGCAAGTTATTTCTGGAACTGGAGTAACTATGTATGTTGCATATCAAGGTCAGTCAAACCCTGACTTAAGTTTTGAATTTCATGGTTCTACTCAAACAAGTCCGGGATCGAACAGTGCTGCGCAATGGTTAACATGGGGATTCAGACATGGTGGTATCGGATCCTTATTTGGTGACGGAACTTCGCATCTTTACGACGCTGTAACGCAAGCTCAAATGTCTGAGAATTCTGGCTTTGTTGGATTGCATGGTACGTCTGTTGGAACTGGCGGGAACAATATGAATGGTTCAGAGATGAATTTTAGTGTTGGAACTTTCCCCAGCGGATCGAACTTCATGGAATTGTCTGTAGGTTATTGGCCCGGCTATGGTATGTCGAGAGGGGTCATGGAGGCTATTTTATGGGACAGGGACTTATCGGCGACAGAACGAAGAAATGTTGAAACCTATTTGGCCATTAAATATGGTGTTACGCTTGGAATGAATGGAGTCTCGTTGAATTATACTTCGCCTTCATCAGGAGCAGTCGTTTGGGATATTGCTGCAAATGCTGGCTTTAATTATGATGTCGCGGGTATGGCAAGAGCAGATATTTCTGGATTGGATCAAAGAAAATCACATTCAACCAATGGTCCAACTGCTGGTGTCTTTAATGATATTTTAACAGTTGTGAATGGAGTAAGTTTTGCAGCTCCAGCTGCATTTCCATCAGATAGAGCCTTCTTTATCTGGGGACACAATAACGATCCGATTATCAATACTGGCGTTGTGGTAAATTATCCAACAGATAACGGTGAAGTGATAGAAACGATTATTCAAAGAGAGTGGAAGTCACAAGAAAACGGAGTCGTCAATGGTGTGACGCTTGAGTTTGATTTGAGCGCAGTTGCTGGACCTGCAAATGGAATTGGAAATAATGACTTGGCGAACTTGAGGTTATTGGTTGATGAAGATGGTGATTACACCGCAGGAGCGACTTCAATTGCGCCTTCTTCTTTTAATAACATTACCGGAATTGCATATTTCCAGCATGATTTCATTGCAGCCTCAGGAAATCCATTGGATCAAAACAGAGGTTTCTTCTTTACCTTAGGTTCTACAGACTCATTAGCAACTCCATTGCCTGTTGAGCTAGTTCATTTCGAAGTTACAAACGAAGATTGTTCGAATTTAATTGAATGGTCGACTGCGTCAGAGTCAAACAGTGACTATTACGTTATTGAAAGATCGTATGACTTGGCGCAATGGGAACAAGTTGGAACTGTTTCTGGAGCAGGGAATTCAACTCAAACATTGGATTATATCTACCGTGATAACGATTTTGAAATGAATGGATTGATCTATTATAGAATTGTTCAATTTGATTTCGATGGATCAAACAGTGAAATTGGTCTTCAAGTTGTAAATTCTTTCTGTGAAGATAATTATGAGCCAATTGCGTATCCAAACCCTGTAACGAATGAATTAAGTATTAAATCAATGCTTGCAGGTAGAGTAACAGTAATGGACTTAAACGGTAGAATTGTGAGTCAGTCAGAAGTGGCTGAAGGAACCACTGTCGTTGGGATGTCTCATTTAACACAAGGAACGTATATGATGACTATAGAGCTTTCAAACGGTAAAACGTTTATGAGTCAATTGGTTAAAATGTAAAATATTAAAGGTTAGTTAGTTGTGAGGTGGGGTGGCAGGGGTGTCGCTCCATTTCGGTTTTATACAACCCTAGTTCTCATTCACAAGTTCGTGAAAATGCAATTCCAAGCTCCTAAACTGCTGTAACTGCAAGAAAACCTTTACCTTTGCGCCAAATTTGAACGCATATGATAGCAGTAAATAATTTATCACTTCAGTTTGGGAAACGTGTCCTATTCGATGATGTAAATGTAAAATTCGTTAATGGCAATTGCTACGGTGTAATTGGCGCGAATGGGGCAGGTAAATCTACCTTCCTAAAAATCTTAACAGGAGATCAAGATCCAACAACGGGTCATGTTTCTATTGAGCCTGGAAAAAGACTTGCAGTATTGAGTCAGGATCACTTTAAGTTTGACGAATACGAAGTTTTAAATACTGTCATCATGGGCCATACACGTTTGTATGAGATCATGTCTGAAAAGGATGCGCTTTACGCAAAGCCTGATTTTTCTGATGCGGATGGTATGAGAACTGCCGAGTTAGAAGGTGAGTTCGCAGATTTGGAAGGATGGAACGCTGAAACAGATGCAGCTGCGTTGCTTTCGAATTTGGGAATAGGCGAAGACAAGCACTATATGAAAATGGCAGATATTTCGAACGATCTTAAAGTTCGGATTTTGTTAGCACAAGCCTTATTTGGAAACCCAGATATCTTAGTACTCGATGAGCCGACCAATGATTTGGATTTAAAAACCGTTGGATGGTTAGAAGATTTCCTTTTGGATTTTAAAAACACTGTAATCGTTGTTTCTCACGATAGACACTTCTTGGATACTGTTTGTACCCACGTTTGTGATATCGATTTCAATAAGTTGAGCATCTTTACTGGAAACTATTCATTCTGGTACCAATCGTCTCAATTGGCATTAAGACAACGTTCTGATAAGAATAAGAAAGCAGAAGAAAAGAAAAAGGAACTTCAAGACTTTATTACTCGATTCTCTGCGAATGCGGCCAAATCAAAACAAGCGACGAGTAGAAAGAAAATGATTGCGAACCTCGATATAGAGGAAATAACAGCATCAAGTAGAAAATATCCTGGGATTACATTCGCACAAGAGCGTGAAGCGGGAAATCAAATATTAAATTTCTCAGGTCTAGCTAAATCGGTGGAAGGTGAAATGCTTTTTAAAGGATTGGATTTCATTGTGAACAAAGGAGATAAAATTGCATTCGTTTCTAAAAGCTCTGTTGCACTGACAGCATTCTTTGAAATTTTAAGTGGAAACGATACTGCTGATTCTGGAGAGTTTGTCTTCGGAACAACAATTTCATCGGCATATTTGCCAAATGAGAACCACGGATTTTTCCAAGAGAAATTACCGTTAATCGATTGGTTGCGTCAATACGCACAGACGGAGGAAGAGAAAGAAGCAGTTTATTTAAGAACGTTCTTAGGCCGTATGTTATTTACAGGTGAGGAGGCATTGAAAACTGCAAATGTTCTTTCTGGGGGTGAAAAAGTACGTTGCATGTTGTCAAAAATGATGTTTGCTAAAGCGAATCTGTTATTGATGGATGAGCCTACAAACCACCTTGATCTTGAATCGATTCAAGCCTTGAACCAAGGAATGAAGGATTTCCCAGGAACAATGTTATTCACATCTCATGATCATGAGTTGGTAAATACTGTAGCGAACAGAATCATTGAAATCACGCCGAAAGGAACGATTGATAAGATGATGCCTTATGACGCTTACTTGAAAGATGAAAAAGTACAAGCGCTTCAAGAAGAGTTGTACGCTTAATAACTGGTTGTTCGAAATTTCGAATGTTCGAACAATCGAAAAATCGACCTATAATGACACGTTATACTTTCGGGATTAATAATCCGCACCAGCAATACATTGACATCTCTGTAGAATTTGAAACCAAAGGTGACAGCACAACGTTGCAATTGCCAAGTTGGAGACCGGGTCGCTATGAGCTGGGAAATTTTGCGAAGAACATAAACAATATAAAAGTTTACAATTCTCAAGAGAAGGTCATTGGTATCGAGAAATTGAACAAAGACAGTTGGGTAATCGATACTTCTAAAACGGATTCAATTAAGGTCGAGTACAAGTATTACGCGATTGAAATGAACGCAGGTTCGTCGTTTTTAGACAAAGATCAATTGTACGTGAACCCAGTAAATTGCTGCATGTACGATCCTGAAACATATGATAGCGCCGTAGAAGTTGTTTTAAATGTTCCGAAAAAATGGGATGTTGCAACTTCAATGAAAGAGACCAACGGAATCTGGAACGTGAGTGGAATTGATGAGTTGTTGGATACGCCGTTTATCGCGTCTTCAATGCTTCAATACAAGACATATACATCAAAGGATACGAAGTTCTTTGTTTGGTTCAACGGCGAAGTTAAACCGGATTGGGAACGACTTTTAAAGGATTTTCAGGCATTCACGGATTGTCAAATCGAGAAGTTTGTTGAATTCCCTACGGACGAATATCATTTTATAAACCTTATTTTACCGTACAGAGCTTACCACGGCGTTGAGCATTCAAAATCTACAGTAATTTCTCTAGGTCCGTCGTATGAAATCTTCAACGATCTTTACAAAGAGTTGTTGGGCGTTAGTTCACACGAACTTTACCATACGTGGAATGTAAAAGCCATTCGACCGATTGAAATGTATCCGTACGATTTTACGAAAGAAAATTATTCAAAACTCGGTTATATCTGTGAAGGTGTTACAACTTATCAGGGTGACTTGTTCCTTTTGAAAAGTGGTGTTTTTACTGAAGAGCAATACTTCTTAGAATTGAACAACCAGATGCAACGTCATTTTGACAATTTTGGACGCTTCAATTATTCTGTTGCGCAATCTTCATTTGATACCTGGCTCGATGGATACGTTCCAGGAGCGCCGGGGAGAAAGGTTTCGATCTACACGGAAGGATGTTTGTTGGCATTTGTAACAGACGTTCGGATTCTTAAAGCAACAGACCACAAGTCTAACCTCGATGCAGTAATGAAGCGTTTGTACTTCAATTACGCATTGCAAGGAAAAGGCGTTTCAGCAGATGATTATCAATCAGAGATAGAAGCGATCACAGGTGAGTCTTGGGAAAAATTCTTCAAGGATTATGTGAACGGAACAAAATCATTCGAATCAATTATCATCGATGCGCTTGAGTATATTGGTTTGGAATTGAATCTCAATCCAACAAGCAGTTACTCCGCAACACGATTGGGGTTTAAGGCGCTGAAGTCAGGAAAGAATTTTGTGGTCAAAGCAATCTTTTCAGGCGGTCCCGCAGAAAATGCTAAGATTTCCCTAGATGATGAAATCATGGCTGTCAATGATATCGCGTTAGACGGTGAGCTTGACAAATGGTTGAAGTACTTCGATGATGATGTAAAGAAAGTTACCATTAATCGCAAAGGACGAGTGTTAGAGCTAATCTTTCCTGAAGTGACACGTGACTTCTACAAAACATATACTGTTACAAAGAACCCGAAACCGGAAAAGTTAAACGCGAGAGCGTATTTGGCGTGGAAAAAGTAGGTTTGAGAGGGGGGGTAAATTAGAAGATCTGGATTATGAGTGATGAATTAGGAGTTTGCTAATTCGGTGAGATAACTACATTAGCATCCAAATAAAAATCCCTTTCGATTGTATCGAAAGGGATTTTTTAATATTTATTGAGTTAACTCATAACTCATAATGTCTAATTCATCATTAAAAGAATTACCACTTATAGCTAATCCCCATACTCGGTAAAATTGGGAATTGGTAAATTTTCTTTCCTGTTACACGATTCACGTAGAAGATGTTCTTTCTATTGTAAACGTTCGTTACACTTCCAACAATCTCGATCTTCGATTTGTTTTTGAATTCGAATCTCTTTTTCACTGAGATGTCCAATCTGTGGTAGTAAGGTAGACGTTCGCTGTTGAACTCTCCTAGTATCGTTGACATGAAATCTGTGTTGTCAGAAGTATAGTCAGTTGCAACACCGTCTGCGAAGTTTTGAGACTCATAGAATCCAATTGTTGGAGTAAATGGCAATCCAGAACCTAAGTTCCACCTTCCACTTACCTCAAGATCTTTCTTCTTACCGAACAAATACGTTCCAACTAAATTTACGTTGTGTCTTCTATCAAATACTGGGCTATAGAATTGGAATCCATCCCAACGTTGAGATTTTCCATATGAATAAACTCCCCAAAGATACATGCGCTCTTCTGAGTACTTTAAAAGAACATCAACTCCAAATGATTCACCGTTTTCAAGAATAAAATCTTTCTTAAATACATCATCAATTTGAGAGAATTGAGGAATGTCATCGTAAAGTTTATTTTGATTGATGTTACTCAATTGAGAGAAGTACTTGTAATACCCTTCAACGTTTAATCCTAATTTTTTCGTTAAGTCAACTTCAACTCCACCAACTGCGTGCCACGCATACTGGATACCGTTTGTTGGATTCTTCTCGTTTCCATATTGAGTAACGAATGTATTCTGAACATTTTCAGGAGCAGATAAGATACCGTTGAATAAGTTGACAACATCTCTATCCGATGAAGCAGATGTAAAGTTTTGTGAGTAACGGCCACCTGCTGCTTTAAGACGTATCTTTTCAGTAGCGTTGTACTTAAGAGCCAAACGAGGTTCTGGTGAGAATCCTCCTTCATAAGAAGCGTACATTTGAACTCTGAAACTAGGTTGAACAACCCATCTCGTTGTAACGTAACGGTAATCGAAATAAGCACCAATTTCCGTTGACCAGTTATCCAATTCAATTTTTCGATTCACCTCGTTAAAGGTGAAGAATCTCGTTGCGAAACCTCCAAAGTTCAAACCGTAGTTGATCTCGCTATTGTTTTTTAAGAAATAGGTAAAGTCCAATCCGAAATCAAACCCACCAACAAGACTAGATCGTTCCAAGGTATCAACTGCTGATAATGCCTCGCTGAATTTCGTTTCGAAGCTACTTCCGTTAATGTGACCTTTAATGAAGATTGGCGCACTCGAAGGAACCAATAGGAAGTTCATTCCACCACCACTTTGCTGCCAATTGATGTTCGCAATGTCATAGTTTACTTCATCTCTATTGTGGAAACCGAAGGCACTTACTTTAGAACGGCCATCTCCTTTGAAGGTTATCTTTCCGTATAAATCAGTAAAGTTAAAAGGCATTCCAGAGGCTTCTCCAGATTGCTCATCTCTGTTGATATTTGGGTAAAGTGTTTGCGAAGATTGATTGATCAAACTCTGTTTTGCTGAGAAGATATAAGTAACAGCTCCAGGTCCATCTTTTGGCTTGCTTAAAGGACCTTCAAGAACAAGCTTGGCCATAAACGGAGAAACAGAAACCTTTCCGCTAAATTTCTTAGAGTTACCATCTCTGTATTTGATGTCCATAACTGAAGAAATCCTTCCACCGAATTCAGCACCAAATCCACCAGTGTAAATATCAGCACTCTTAATAAGTTCAGTTTCGAATATTGAGAAGAAACCGATGGAGTGGAATGGAGTGTAGATTGTCATTCCATCCAATAAAATTTTGTTTTGAATTGGTGTACCACCACGAACGTAAAGTTGTCCACCTTGATCACCAGTTGTAATTACACCAGGAGTAATACCAATTCCCGCAAGGATATCGTTTTCACCACCCGGACTAGGAACTCGCTCAAGCCCTGCTTGATCCAAGTGCGTTTTTCCAGTATTTACCTCACGTTGATCTCTAATGTGTTGTGCAGTAACCGTAATGTCATCGATGTCTTGAACACCTTTGTCTTTTACCAATGAGAAAGTGAAATCTTTATTACCAGTCGCTTTCACAATCTTGATGGGTTCATTAACCGTTACAAACCCGAACGAGGTAATTTCAAGCACGTAATCCCCTTTCGGTAATTTTGAAATGGAGAATAATCCGTCGCCATCTGTCCAGTCACCACCTGCAGCGGTAGTATCAACTGAGCCGGAAGCGTTCGTCTTTAATCGGAGTAATCTAACCTTTTGGTCGGAGAATGGTTCACCATCAGAGTCGTTGTAAACAACGCCACGGACATTGAAATCTTGGGAGAATACTGTTCCTAAACAGGAAACAGAAAGGAGAAGAGTTAATAACAGTTTCATATGCATAATTTGTACCGCCCGAAGATACGATATTCGTGTAATTATGAGGAAATTTTAACATTTAACTATGTGAAGCGTATGGATTATTTAGTGAACGGGAAAAAGGATCCCAATTACTCGGTTTGTAACACAGATTAAACGTCTTGTTTATTAGGGTTTTATGGGCGTAATTGGGGTTATTTGTTCCGCAATTGGATTTTAGCCTTTTCCCAGTAAATATCCATTGTTTCCAAGTTAGAATCTTCAATTGGAACATTGGCCTCTTTCATTAGAACTTCCATCAATTGAAATCGATCGATGAATTTTTTATTTGTTCTCGAAAGCGCGTTCTCTGGATTCACATTAATAAAACGAGAATAATTAATCAACGAGAACATAACATCCCCGAATTCGTCCTCAATTTTTTCTTGAGATGCTCCAGATTCTACTTCTGCAGAAAGCTCCTGCATTTCTTCTTCAACTTTGCCCCAAACATCAGCACGTTTTTCCCATTCAAACCCTATTCCTTTGACTTTTTCTTGAATTCGAGCGGCCTTAACCAAAGCGGGCAGTGATTTCGGAACGCCTTCTAATACGGAGTTCTTGCCTTCTTTTAATTTGAGTTTTTCCCAGTTTTCTTTTACTTCTTCCTCTGATGTCACTTTAACGTCTCCATAAATATGAGGATGGCGGTGAACGAGTTTATCGCAAATGCCGTCGAGAACACTTGTGATATCAAATGCATTTTTTTCTTGTCCTATTTTACAATAGAAAACCATGTGCAATAAAAGGTCGCCAATTTCACCTTTTAGGCCCTCTAAATCGTTATCGATGATTGCATCGGCGAGTTCGTAGGTTTCTTCAATAGTAAGGTGCCTAAGCGATTCAAGCGTTTGTTTCTGATCCCATGGACATTTTTCACGAAGCTCATCCATGATGTCTAACAACCTCTTAAAAGCAACCAATCTCTCGTCCATTTTTTTATTTCAAAATTAGTAAGAAAACTCGATTGAATTCAAGTTCAAATTTGTTAATAGAGATTTCTTATTTTTGACGAAATGAAAATTATTACCACACTTCTTTTATTACTTATTTCAGTCCAGTCTTTTGGGCAAAAAGAGTCTTGGTTGGAAGTCAGGGGTAAAACCGGTTTTTTAATCGCGCACCGAAGTATAATGGGCCACCTCGCAACGCAGCATACATTTGCAACTGAGGTGAGTTATATGTTTAAAGGAAATGGCGAAAAGGAATGGCACCAGGCATATAATAAACCTGTTTACGGAGTAAGCGCTTTTTACGGATCTGTAGGAAACGGTGAGTTGATGGGGAACTATGCAGGCGCTTATGCATTTCTATCTGTCCCATTAATTAAAACGAAACGGTATTCTTTTTCGGGAAGAATGGGCTGCGGACTTGCTTTGGCTGGTAAAATCCACAATCCTGAATCAAACAATTTAAGTATCGCTGTAAGCACAAGACTTAATGCACTTGTTAGTCTAGGGTTGGAGAATAAAGTGGAATTTGGAAATCATTCATTCAATTCGATTATTGACATGACACACTTCTCAAATGCCGCAATCAAAGTTCCCAATTTGGGCTTAAACTTGCCTTATTTGAGTTTTGGTTATGGGTATAAAATTCGTGAAGCGAATTTCGATTCAATTCCAAAATCCAAGGGATTTAAAAAGAAATGGCAATTTGGAACAGTCGGATTTGTTTCGGTGAAAGAAGAATATCCTATTGGAGGAAGGAAATTCTTAATTCATGGTTTGAACTTAGTTGCGCGTCGTTACTTCAAAAGAACGGTAGGAGCAGAGTTGTCATTCGATTATATCCACAAGCAATCCGTTATGGTATATCACGAAGATGTGCCTAAAACACAAGCTGAAATTTTTCAATTGGGCGTTTTTCTTGGATATTTAATGCCACTGGATCATTTTCACATCGTTGTTGGAATGGGATATTATGTTAGAGATAAATACAGTCCAGAAGATGCGTTTTACCATCGAGTTGGAATGCGCTATGTTTTTGACAAAGGGTTGAACTTGAACTTGGTACTAAAATCGCATTGGGCCAGAGCCGATTATGTAGAGTTTGGTGTTGGATATACAATTAACAAATGAGAATAATAATCGCATTCATAGCTTTCGTTTTTATTCTAGCTTCCTGTAAAAAGGCAGAGGATAGGCCCTGCTTCAAAGGTGTTGGGGATGAAACAATTGTCGAAAGAGAATTGGCCTCTTTTCAAACTTTGTTTTTAGGACCGCATTTGAATTATGTCTTGGTTCAAGATACCGTGGAAAAGGTTGTTCTGACGGGGGGAGAGAATTTGGTGAACTTTATCGGGACGAATATTACAGAAGGGGAATTGAGAATTACGAATGATAACAGGTGTAATTTTTTAAGAACATATAAGAAGTCAGTAACTGTTGAGATTCATTTAATAAACGTTAATTCAATTGAGTTTCAAGGAACGAAGCCGCTTACATGTCAAAATGCTTTGACATGTCCATTTTTACATATAAAAATTATTCAAGGAGCAGGGGCATTTAATTTGAAGGTGAATAATTCAAGCCTTAAAACAAATATTTCCAACGGATGGGGCAATATGGTCGTTTCAGGATCAACGAATTATGCGAATCTCAACGCTGGCAGTAACGGCGTTATCGATTCTTATGGATTGGCCGTTCAAGATTCATTGCATGTGATCTCCAAAACTCCAAGCACCCTGAAAGTGAATGCAACGGCGACTAAATTTAAGTCTGAAACTTCTGCAACCGGCGATATCTGGTACATTGGAACCCCAACTGTATTGGAACATCTTCAAATCGGTACGGGAGAATTGATTGACAAAAATTAGTAACTTTACACTAAAGTTTTAAGTCATGGCAACAATTCTATTTTCAATCTTATTATTAGCGCTTGCATTTGGTGGAATAGCCATCAAAATTTGGGCGAAAAAAGGCGGTGAATTCGCTGGAACATGCGCGAGCAATAACCCAATGCTTCAAGAAGAAGGAGCATCTTGTGGACTGTGTGGTGCTAGTCCGGAAGAAAAATGTAAAAGTGACGCTACCGTTACTGCTTAGATGTTTCTTTTCAGTTGCATTAAGATCTTAAATGCTTCATCAATATCGTTTGAATTCACAATTGCAGTAAACTCATTTGCTGTGGATACAACTTGTTCGATATTAATTCCTTCCCAAGCCAAGTGCTTCATGATGTAATAATAAACACCATAAGTCTCTGTATTCGTTTCGGGTAGCTTAACAGTAATCGAAGATAAATCTTGATTGTGTGCCTTAAGTCTTTCTTTAGTGAAGATTCCTTTCGCTTCCTCCGCATATTTTGCATTCAAGATATATGTCGTTTCCGTAATACCCTTACAAACCGTAAAGAAAGAATCTTTGTCTTGTCTGATCGTTTGAATAAGAACGCTTTGAGCATCTCTTAATGATTCAGAATTTTCATACGTAAAATCAACCAAATCGCTTCGGACAAGGAAATCTCCAATTCCACCGATTACATTGTTGATTTTCACGTCCAACTTATGGTAAACCCCAGGAGTCATACGCTTGATTGCCATGACAATCGCACCTTCTTTGATCTCCTTCCCAGTAGACTTCTCAATCTCAGGCTTGATCTTACGGGCCAATGCAGAAATATTAATTAAGTTTTCTGTCATTGCTTCTCTAAGAAACGGGCTTCTATTGATGATGTCTTCTGTGACTTTACTAATTGAACTCATATATGTATATAATTTTTCTTATTCCGCTAAATTAGTGAAATAATTGACTACTTGTTAATTTATACACGAAATTACGCTAATGTGCCTAATTTTCTTTCAACGAGGGAAAGTGCGAGCTGAAGTTGCTCTGTTTTAGTGAGTTTGGTGTTGTCAATCACAACGGCATCATCAACTTGAATCAAAGGGCTCTCAACCCTTGTAGAGTCGATTCTGTCTCGCTCAAGAAGGTTTGCTTTGACTTCTTCTTCCGTGGTTTGAATACCATTGTCTTTCAATTCAGAAAACCGACGTCTAACGCGTTCATCGATATCTGCTGTAACGAATAGTTTTAATTCAGCCTCAGGGAAAACAACAGATCCGATATCTCTTCCGTCCATTACAATTCCACCATAGCCTCCCATCTTACGTTGTTCTCGAACCAGTTTTTCACGAACTTCTTTAATTGTAGCAACACGAGAAACGTATGCAGCAACTTTAGGAGTTCTAATAATGGCTTCAACATTCACGCCGTTGAGGAAAATCTCGGGTTTTTTTGATTCGGAATTGAGTTTGAAAGACAATTCAGCCTTGTCCAGATTACGGATTATTGCTCCGCGGTCTACATCGTTGTTATGAATATGGTTGTTTTGAATTGCGAAAAGAGTGATTCCTCTATACATCGCTCCAGAATCAATAAAGACATAATGCAACTCTTTAGCCAATTCACGGGCCAATGTGCTTTTTCCACATGATGAATAACCATCGATTGCAATAACTATTTTGTCTTGACTGTACACAAGGTAAAGTTAATGGAAAATCTTTAAAGTTGACGCATAAAAAAAAGCGTATCGGATAAACCGATACGCTTTTCAAAATATCTACTAACTTCTTAGAAGTGTAAAGTTAATTTCAATGAACCTGCTGATCCAAATAAAGTATTGTTGATGTCAGTATCAAATCCAAAAGCAGAAGAGCTAGTAGTTTCGATAACTTGAGTTCCAACGTCAACTCCGTTAGTTGATTCAGTTTCCATAGAACCTGCACCCATAGACATTAATCCAAGACCCCATCCGAATTCACCACCGATAGACATTTTTGGAAGAATGAAATACTCAGCTCCAATAAATCCTCTCAATCCGAAAGCAGTAGTCATTCCTGATTTCTCAGAAGTGATACGAGCTCCGTTTCCGTAAGTATCAGTTGTAATGTTAGTACCCCAATCTGAAGTAGTTGCTCCAACATCAGTCATAGCGTTTGCATAAGTGTATGTGCTGCTAGTACTAGAAAAAGCTACACCTAACTCAGCTCCGTAGAAACCAACTAAACGACCTGAACCTTTACGCCATTCCAAACCTCCTGAAAGGCCGATGTCTAATCCTCCGTCTTTATAAGTATCCTCAACCATTGAAGGCAATGCTGGAAAAGTTGGTCCAGTAGTTACAAGGTCATCACTAACCATGTTAGATCCACTTGCATTTCCAAAACCGATTCTCAAAGATCCACGGTAAGCCATGTCATCAGCAGCAAAATATTTACCAGTGATTTGTTGGTTAGTTGTCAAGTAACTCCACCCTGGAGCAGTATTACCATCATTTCCTCCAATTAAGTTACCCATGTAATTTAAAAATGGAGTCGCATCAATACCAATTGCCCAATCTCCAGAGACTGGCGTGTATTGTTTGTCTTGTGCTAGTGTAGTAGAAGTAGCTCCTAAAATAAGCGCTACTGCAAAAATTGATTTTTTCATATAAATATTATTTGTTTGGTAAGCTAATGTACTGAAGTTTGACCGAAAAGGTTACATAAAATAATCAACAGTACACAGTTTATAACTGATACAAATAAAGGACTAAACCGTTTAACTAAGGCTTGATAGAGAGCTATTTACGCCATTCAGAAAGGTTGGTGGAGAGGGTCAGCATATTGTTATAGCCTGCTCTTGAGTAGATTACAAATCCGTAATCCAGAGTGAACTTTCGGAAATACAATCCAAGGCCAAAAGATAATCCAGCCACACCAGGACGTTGTTCGAGAGCCATTTCTTTTCTGCGGTGGTAATCAAAACCAACTCTGAAGTGAATGTTCTTAGAAACAAGAGCTTCAACTTGATAGGTGAAATGTCTTGCGAATTTTTCAAGGAAATTTGCTCTAGGTACTGGAATTGTGTCTCCCGAAAGAGGATCTATCGTTGGTACTAAAGTTGGATCATTGTAGGTAATGTCCCATTGGTTTAAATGATGTGCCAGCAATGAAACGCGAAATGGAGCGTGCGGTAGTTTATAAGAAACAGCCATTTGAAATTCTGTAGGTAATGGTGCCTTATTGTCATTGTCCGCATAAGAATTGAATTGAACGCCGGCATTTTTAACCAATGCAGTCACTAAAAATTCTTTTTCTTCATTGTAAAAAGTTCCAGCCAAATCAACCCCAGCGCCAAAAGAGCTATAGCTTTCAAGTTGAGAGTAAATTAAATTTACATTGGCACCAATAGATATTCTTTTGTTTAATTGTCTTCCAAAACCAGTTCCTGCAACCATTTCGAATGGAGAGAATGTTCCTTCATTCGTTCCGTTTATAGATGTTCGCTGGAACGTACCGTAACTTACATATTTGATATAAGTCGACATTGTTCCATATTCTTTGAGGTTGAAACCGTAATTCACCATTCCATAATTAATCCCACCAGCCAATAACGCTTGATTGAATCCAATTTGGTTGGCCATGTCTTTATTTAAAAGAGATGGATTCGCAATTCCAGTATTGATGTCTTGATCTTTAACGGATATAAAATCACCCCCAAGCCCCGAAGCTCTGGCGTTAAAAGTTAAATCTAAAAAGGGGAATGCTGAAAGTCCACCAGTCTGAGCATGAGAAATGCTACCGAATGATAGAGTTATTATGGCAAGAAGAATCGTTTTCATGTATATCAATTAACGCAAAGTAAATGGAAAAATTTTACTTCAAATCCTTTTTCCCAATTCAATCACCTCTAAGTCGTGAATTCGATCGCCATTTATGCTAAATCGGAGGAGGGTTTTTACTTGATGAAATCCTTTAAAACCGCAGGCTCCAGGGTTCATCCAAAGCATATTGTACCGTGGATCTTGTTTAACTAATAAAATGTGTGAATGTCCGCAAATAAATAATTTCGGAGGGCTTTTGCTTATTTCATCGTGGGCCCTTGGAACATATTTGCCTGGTTTCCCTCCAATGTGAGTCATTAGCACATCAACGTCTTCACATTTGAATCTTTGGAACTCGGGAAGCTCCAATCGAACATCATACGAATCAATGTTGCCATAAACGCCTCGAACAGGTTTGAAATCTTTTAATTCGTCGATAACTGATACGTCACCAACATCTCCAGCATGCCAAATCTCATCTACTTCAGCGAAGTATTTATAAATTTTTGGGTCAACATATCCGTGGGTATCTGAAAGTAATCCGATTTTTGTCATTGATTCCGATTATCCAATCAAGTCTTTCACCTTGCTGAATATTATTTTAAACCAAGCGGTATAGTTTTCAGGATTCGAAGTCATATCCGTATCAAGATTTGACATTGAGATGTATTTCACTGCACAAACTTCATCAGTATTAAAATCAGGGATTCCATTATAGGTTCCAGTTAAAACATGATCCAATTCGTGTTCAATCATGTCTTGATCCAATTCAGCTCGGTATATAAAACTGAATTCTTCATTCAATTCAGTGGTAAAACCAAGTTCTTCTGTCAATCTTCGCGTTCCAGCGTCTAAAGTTGTTTCTCCAACACGTGGATGGCTGCAACATGAATTGGTCCATAATCCACCAGAATGATATTTGCTGTGCGCGCGCTGTTGTAAAAGGAGTTCTTTCTGATCATTAAAAATAAACACAGAAAATGCGCGATGCAGGCTACCACTGTAATGGGCCTCCATTTTTTCCATTGATCCTAGAACTTCATCTTGCTGATTCACAAGAACTACGCTTTCCATAGTGGAAAATTACGCATTAATGTGAAGCTAACATAGCCGCGAGAAGTTAAATTAATGTTATTGCGTTTTATAAATCCAGGTGAATTTAACTTTTTGTAGAATTAGCCCCTTCGTTCGTAGATGTCGCTTCGTATTCTTACATTTGAATTGTGGATCACAAAAATATAGACAATTGGCTTCAACGACGGAAAGATCGAATTAACAATCTTACTGCAGAAATGCTGTTTTCAGGGATTGAAAAGGGCGATATTACTGCTTTAAGCTCGGGAATTACTTTGGTAGAAAGTGAAAACCTTGAGCATGGCGTTGAAGCACAAAAACTAGTTCAATTGTGTTTACCCAAAAGTGGCCAATCGATTCGAGTGGGAATTACAGGTGTTCCTGGAGTAGGGAAGAGTACATTCATCGAGTCTTTCGGTAAAGTATTGGCTGAAGAAGGAAAAAAAGTAGCCGTTCTTGCAATTGATCCTTCAAGTTCAGTTTCAGGTGGAAGCATCCTTGGTGATAAGACGAGAATGAATGATTTGGCGGTGACAGAGAACGTATTTATTCGTCCTTCAGCTGCCGGTTCAACCTTAGGCGGTGTTGCTCGAAAAACGCGAGAAAGTATTTTGCTTTGCGAAGCTGCTGGATTTAATATTATTTTGATTGAAACAGTTGGCGTAGGGCAATCTGAAACAGTTGTGAAGTCAATGGTTGATTTCTTCTTGCTACTGATGTTGTCTGGAGCAGGAGACGAACTCCAAGGGATCAAAAAAGGGATCATGGAAATGGCAGACGCTTTGGTGATTACGAAAGCAGATGGAGACAACGTTACGAAAGCAAAAATAGCAGGGAGAGAATATAAAAATGCACTTCATTTGTTTCCAGCAAATCACAACGAATGGATTCCACAGGTTTTTACTTGCAGCGCTCTGACAGGAGAGAACGTTAGTAAAGTACTTGAAGTAATTGACTCTTTTGAAAATCAAACGAAGTTGAATGGGCACTTTGAAAAGTCTAGAATCGAGCAGGATAAAAAGTGGCTTTCCGAGACCTTAAAGGAAATGATTCTAAGTGGATTTTATAATAGTCCAGAATTAATGGAAGCGTTAAAAGAGTCGGAAAATAAAATGGATCGAGGTGAGATCACTTCTTTTCAAGCGGCAGAAGAATTATTTGAAATTTATAAGCAACATGCAGGAAGAATTTAAGATTGAAGGAGATTATATTGAGTTAATTCAATTACTCAAAGTACAGGGCATTGCTCAAACAGGCGGTCACGCAAAGTTAATTGTTGAAGAAGGAGTTGTGTATAGAAACGGCGAGGTTGAAATGCGAAAGCGCGCAAAATTAATTCCTGGAGACCAGATTAAGGTGGATGATAATGTAATTGATTTGGTTTAGGGACGGCTAACGCCTTTTAGATATTAGAATTTAGGCGTTTGTCGGATTGAAAAATCTAACATATATTGTCTATCATCTAAATTCTAAATTCTAATATCTAATTCTCCACCATCAAAACAATCCCTGAAGCTCTTTTTTCAAAGCATCAACAGCGATTTCAGTAGGAAGAACCCCAACTTCACCAACGATCTCAAAGATTTTCGTCATCAGATCCATTCCATTCGATGCTGGCGCCATTGCTTGACCTGCAAGGTTGACGATCTTCATCGTTTCATCTTTCGATTTCTTCACCATGTCCCAAGTAGGGTTCGAGATGTACATTTGCTGAGCCAAATTGTGCTCGTATTCCTCTCTGATAGATTCTAGAAGTTTAACTTGTAAGCCCGCAGCAGGTAATCCTGGGTTGTTGTGGCGCATTACTAAACTATTCGGGTGAATTCTCTCCATTAACAGAATTGCACGTTGGTAAGCATCAACTCTGTTTGGCAAGAAAAACTTTTGACGTTCTTTTTTGAGTTCCAACTGAACTGAGCGAATTTCTTTTTCAGATTCACGACGTAAAAAATAGATTGCCGTCATTAATACAGCGCCTGCTGGTACTATGATTAAAGCAATTTGAAAAATGATTTGAGAGATGTTATCCATGGTTCTTTCTGTTGTGATTACAAATATAGAATTCTAATCACCAAGAAAGTAACAAATTCATTTTTCGTTAAAAAGAAAGATCAAGAAATTCAGATGGCAATTAATTCGCTACGCTGCCTTTTTTCTCATTTTATCGTACTTACCAGTACCAAGATCATTTAGCATTCTAAAATGGCTTCTAAGCGCACCAAAGAAGGTCTTGTGGTGGTAATAAGGAACATGATACTTCTCAGCTACTTCCTTCACGATAGGCGCTAAGTTCCTGTAATGCACATGGCATATATTCGGGAACAAATGATGCTCAATTTGATAATTCAATCCACCAATCAGCCAAGAGAACACATAGCTTCCGTTCGCAAAGTTTGATGTCGTCTTCATTTGGTGAATCGCCCAACCGTTTTCAACACTAATATTTTCATCTGGAACATAAAAATCAGTTTCTTCGATCACATGTGCAGGTTGAAAAATAAGCGCTAGAATTAAACCTGAGATAAATTGCATCAACAGGAATCCTAAAACGACTTGCCACCATAATATCGGAAGCAATAAAATTGGAAGAACGATGATCAAACCAATGTACCAAAGTTTGTGGAAAATGATTTGAAACAATGCACTTCTGAATGTCAGACCTTGCGCTTCTAACAAACCTTTCTTGTTGTATCTCACCAATTGCTCGTAATCCTTAGCAACAAGCCAATACGTTGTCAACAATCCATAAAGAATAGGAGCGTAAAAGATTTGGTATTTGAATATCTTTTTTCTTTTTTGAGTTGGGGAAAAACGCATTACACCCTTTTCGATATCCTCATCCCATCCTTCAATATTTGTAAAAGAATGATGCAATACATTGTGTTGAATCTTCCAATTCATTGGAAAACCTCCACCGAAATTCAATGTGAATCCCCATACTTTATTCCAGAATTGACTCTTAGAATAAGAACCGTGATTGGCATCGTGCATAATTGAAAGTCCAATTCCTGACATCCCCAATCCCATTAATGACCACATTCCAATTGTACCCCATACTGAAGTGACAACTCCTGTTAACATTAATGTCAAAGGCGCGAAGAATAAGGAAAGCATGAAGAATGTCTTGAACTTCATATTGAAATTCGCATGTCTTGATTTCCCTGTCTCTTTAAAGTAGGCATTGACCCTAGAGTTGACTTCTTTAAAGAATTCTGGCTGATCTTTGGGATTGAACTTTACTACTGGAATACTCATAATCATTACTTATTATAATGCAAAGTTAGCTTAATATGGAAGAACTATAGTTAAACAACCTTATTAAGAATCTAATTTTTGTTAACTATCTAAATACGAATAGTGTAAATAGATTCGATATTGCTAATACTACCACAAAGTTAAGAAGATTGAAGTCTCAATTCTTTGCGTTTAATTCAGTTATTAAGATCACGAAGTGGATATCAGAATGGATTACAATTCAGCTTTTGCTGGTTTGCCCAAAACGATGATGATTGTTCTGAAATTTTGTTCTTGAATTGCAGTGCGCATTTCCTCTCTGGACATGAGTATTGGAGATGAAATGATGTTTGGAATAAGAATTTCATGCTTGACTCGAAGGTAATCTGAAAGTCTCGTTACGCGACATTCTGTATATACTATCGATGAATTTTCGAAAACATTTTCCCGAAGTTCAATGGAGGTAATTGTTACGGAGTCTGAACAGTTTGTTGCAACGATGTCATCAATGTTTTCATAACATCGATAATCAATTGAGCATGATGATTTTGAGAACCAAATGGATCCATCTTCAATCAGGAGAGTGTCCTGCGAAAAGCAAGAGCCACTGATTAATAGTCCAATAAAAATGAGGCGTGTTATCATATAGAGTTACGTTAAGTTACGGCATTAATTATTAATTTCTCAATTAAAATGAACCTTAAATCGTAAACGATTTTATTCCAGAAGCTTAGATTTGTAAATAGCCGTCTTGATGCTTTCCTAAAGCAAACAGAACATAAATGGAAAGAAAATGAATCATCAATTTCAAACGTTTCTTAAATTTACGGAAGACTAAAACCACATGACACAAACTTTAATACTATCGGTAATCGTAATTTACTTCCTTGTATTGATCGCGATTTCCTTTTTAACATCTCGAAAAGCAGACAATTCAAGTTTCTTTTTGGGCGAACGAAAATCGCCTTGGTACATTGTTTCATTTGGAATGATTGGCGCTTCTCTCAGTGGAGTAACGTTTATCTCAGTGCCAGGATGGGTTGGCGATGCTGGAAATCAATTCAGTTATATGCAAGCGGTTTTCGGCTATTTGTTCGGATACTTCATTGTCGCTTATGTTTTATTGCCAATCTATTATCGACTGAACTTAACGTCTATTTACGAGTATTTAAGGGAACGGTTTGGCTTTTGGAGTTACAAAACGGGCGCTTCATTCTTTATGTTTTCAAGAGTTCTGGGAGCTTCAGTAAGATTGCTGTTGGTCGCGAATGTTTTGCAGTCCGTGTTGTTTGCAGAATGGGGAGTGCCATTTGAGGTTACGGTTGTGATCTCTGTTCTTCTCATTTGGATCTATACAAGTCGTGGCGGGATTAAAACCATTATTTGGACGGATACATTACAAACGGCATTCATGTTAGCATCTGTATTGTTAACGGTCTGGTTTATTAGCGATGCATTGGAATTATCAAGCAACAAGGGAATCATTTCTACAGTGGCCGAAAGTGGTTATTCGAAGATCTTCTTTTTCGATGATATAATGAGCAAGAATCATTTTCTTAAACACTTCTTTGGTGGTGTATTTATCACAATTGGAATGACAGGATTGGATCAAGATATGATGCAGAAAAATTTAAGCTGTAGAAATTTAAAAGACGCACAAAAGAACATGATTACGATGGCTTCCGTTCTGGTTGTCGTGAATTTGATCTTTCTATCATTGGGTGCATTGTTGTATATCTACGCTGAAAAGAACGGTATTGTATCGGAAAGTACTGATTTACTCTTTTCATCTGTCGCTCTTAGCAGTGGTGCAGGAAAATTCATTGGAATATTATTTCTGCTTGGATTAATAGCCGCAGCATATTCAAGTGCAGATTCTGCATTAACTTCCTTGACTACATCTTTCTCAATTGACTTTTTAGGTGTGAATAAAAAACAGAAAGCATCTGATGAAACACTGGTAGGCGATGACTCTAGTATTCTCGATGACAATAAATCAATAGATAGCGATTCCAAGAAAAAGGATGAAAAGACAAGAAAGATTGTTCATGTTTTGATGTCTGCTGTCATTATTGGTGTAGTCATCCTATTGAAATACACAACCAGTGCTTCCGCTCTTGGGTTGTTAATGACATTTGCCGCATTTACTTACGGACCACTAATCGGGATTTTCTTTTTTGGAATCATCACAAAACGATCCGTTGTTGACAAAGCCGTTCCAGTCATTGCGCTAATTTCCATTGGGATAACGTTTTTACTATGGTATTATTCAGCGGGTTCGCCAGGGATTGTAAAAGGCGGTAATGGTATTTTTGGTGAATACAAATTTGGTTTTGAAATCATAATTTTGAACTCTTTCATTACCTTTATTGGCATGCTCGCAATTTCAAACCGTAATACAAGTACAGCCGAATGAAAATCCAATTAGACGATAACGGAAAGCACCTAGAATTTGCTCCACTAACTCTCACTCGACCTGTTGGTGATTTAAGAGTCGGAATCTTAACGAATGCCGAACGTTGGAAATTATTGATGCCTGAAGCTGAAATTAGCTTTGCGACTGAAGATTATTTGCAAAGTAAATACCCGAAAACGGAAGATGCAATTAGAGTGAACGCCTGCGTAATTCCAAATCAAAATATAGTTGATCAGGTCAGGGCATTGAAGCCTGGCGAAGATTTATTGATTGGCGAAAGTTGGATTGCCGGCATGAATGGTACTGGGGCGTTTAGTCCTCTGTCTGGTGAGTTGCCTGTTTTCTTGAATAAGAGATGGGACATGTTTGAAAAAAATGGAGAAATTTTAAAGCAAGACTTTGCCCTAATAACTAAAGGAAGAACAACGGTTCAATTGTCTTCTACAAATACAATTATTGGAGATCCAAATTTGATCTTTCTAGAAGAAGGAGCGACTATTGAAGCTGCAACTTTGAATACCAAATCCGGGCCAATTTATATTGGGAAGAATGCCGAAGTGATGGAAGGTTCTCTTCTTCGAGGGCCCATTTCAATGTGCGAAAGTGCTGTTTTCAAATTAGGAACGAAAGTTTATGGTCCAACGACTTTAGGGCCGTTTTGCAAGGTCGGAGGAGAAGTTACGAATGTAATTTTTCAGGCGTATTCCAATAAGGGGCACGATGGCTTTCTAGGGAATTCATTGATTGGGGAGTGGTGCAATATTGGAGCAGATACGAACTCGTCAAATCTTAAAAATAATTACGGTAAAGTAAAAACCTATTCCTATCAAGAGCGTGGATTGGTGCAAACTGACGTTCAGTTTATGGGGCTTGTAATGGGGGATCATTCTAAATGTGGAATCAATACAATGTTCAATACAGCAACGGTTGTTGGAGTCTCTAGTAACGTGTTTGGAGCGGAGTTCCCACCAAAATTTATTCCATCATTCACTTGGGGAAAGGACGGCGAAAAGTATGATTTTGATAAAGCCTTAGAAAGCGCGAATAACATGATGGAACGTCGTGGAATATCTCTTTCCGAGTCTGAAATATCGATTATTAAGTACATTTCTGACACCACGAAGTAGCACCGAAGGTAAAAATTAAGACAAAATAGCAGTTCTCAGCCCTTGGCATAACCTTTGAAATAAGTAGATCGTCATTAATTTTATAAAAAGTGTCTAGATGTTATGACACAATGGCGGACAATTAAAAAAGCATATGAGCGATTTATTCGATAATAATATATTACAATTCTCGGACGGAGAATCAGAGGGAGAATTTATTCCTTTAATCACCGCCGAAGAGGAAGAGAACATGAATAAGCAATCTTTCCCAGATGAATTGGCAATTTTACCCTTAAGAAATAACGTACTGTTTCCAGGAGTCGTAATTCCGATTACAGTGGGAAGAGACAAGTCAATTCGATTGATTAGAGATGCGAACAAAGGATCAAAAATTATTGGTGTTGTTTCGCAAAAGAATCAAGATGAAGAAGCACCTGAATTTTCTGACTTACACAGTGTAGGAACAGTTGCACAAATCATTCGAATGTTGAAAATGCCCGATGGTACTTCAACTGTGATTATCCAAGGGAAACGACGTTTTGAAATTCTTAATCCAACGGAAACAGAGCCGTACATGAAGGCATCTGTGAAAATGTTGAAAGAGGAAAAAGTCGACCCTGATAACAAGGAAATGGAAGTCGCTTTCAAATCGATTAAAGAATTGGCACTTCAAATTATTCAAGAAAGCCCAAACATTCCATCGGAAGCTTCTTTCGCGATTGGAAACATTGATAGCCCTACATTTTTGGTGAATTTCATTTCATCAAACATGAATGCTGACGTTTCTAAGAAACAGGATATGTTGCAAGAGTTGGACATGAGAAGCAGAGTGATGAAGGTTTTAGAACATTTGACTTTAGAATCTCAAATGCTTGAAATGCGAAATGAAATTCAATCGAAAGTTCGATTGGACATGGACAAGCAGCAACGTGATTACTTCTTACAACAGCAAATGCGTACCATTCAAGACGAATTAGGAGACAATCCTCAGGAGCAAGATGTTACTGATATGCGAGCTCGTGGTGAGAAAAAGAAATGGACTGCCGTTGTAGAGAAATTGTTTTTCAAAGAGTTGGATAAGTTGGGTAGAATGAATCCTCAAGGGGCTGAGTATACGGTACAAATGAATTATTTGGACTTGATGCTTGATTTGCCATGGGGTGAATATTCAAAAGACAGGCTTGATTTAAAACGCGCTGAAAAGATTTTGGAAAGAGATCATTACGGTCTTGAAAAGGTGAAGGAAAGAATTTTAGAATACTTGGCGGTTTTGAAACTGAAGGGAAATATGAAATCTCCAATTCTTTGTTTTTATGGACCTCCAGGAGTTGGTAAAACATCTTTAGGGAAATCAATTGCTGAAGCTTTAGGAAGAAAATACATTCGTATGTCTTTGGGTGGTTTGCACGATGAGTCTGAGATTAGAGGACATAGAAAAACATACATCGGTGCAATGCCCGGTCGTGTGATGCAGAGCATTAAAAAGGCGGAGACAAGTAATCCTGTTTTTGTTTTGGATGAAGTCGATAAGTTAGGAAAGAGCAATCACGGTGATCCTTCTTCAGCTTTGTTGGAGGTTTTAGATCCGGAACAGAATTCTGAATTTTACGATAATTATATTGAAACTGAATACGACCTTTCAAAGGTAATGTTCATTGCAACAGCGAACAGTTTACAGACAATTCAAGGCCCACTTAGAGATCGTATGGAGATCATTGAGGTCAATGGATATACTGTTGAAGAGAAAATTGAAATAGCGAAACGTCACTTGATTCCAAAGCAAATTAAAGAGCACGGAATTACCAAGAAAGACATTTCGATTGATAAAAAGGCGCTTGAAAAATTGGTTGAATAATATACCAATGTATCTGGTGTTCGTGTAATTGATAAGATGATCGCGAAGGTAGTCCGGAACAGAGCACGACAAATTGCAATGGAAGAAAAATTCGTTGTCAAAGTTGGTTTTAATGATCTATTCGATATTCTCGGAGCGGGTAGAGGTAGAACGAAATACGACAACAATGATGTTGCTGGAGTTGTAACAGGCTTGGCTTGGACATCGGTTGGAGGAGATATTTTGTTCATTGAATCTTCAATAACTCAAGGAAAAGGAAAATTGACATTGACAGGGAATCTTGGCGATGTAATGAAAGAATCTGCGGTTATTGCTTTGGAATATTTGAAATCACACAGCCATTTGATCGGTTTGGAACAAAAGGTATTTGACAAGCACAATATTCACGTTCACGTTCCAGAAGGAGCAACGCCAAAAGATGGGCCGAGCGCGGGAATCACAATGTTGACTTCGTTGGCTTCCGTGTTCACGCAACGTAAAGTGAAGAAGAACTTGGCGATGACAGGTGAGATTACGCTTAGAGGTGATGTTTTGCCAGTCGGTGGAATCAAAGAGAAGATTCTTGCTGCGAAAAGAGCGAAGATTAAAGAAATTATTCTTTGCGCTAAAAACAAGAAGGATATTGACGAAATCAAAGAAGAGTACTTGAAAGGATTAACGTTCCATTATGTAACAAAAATGGACGAAGTTCTAGAGCTTGCATTAACAAAAACGAAGGTAAAGAATCCGATGTTTATTGATATGTAAGAAGTTTTTAATAGAATCAGAAAGACGCCCCTCGGTTTTGCCTAGGGGCGTCTTTTTTTTCGTTTAAAGGGCGTCCCCCGTCGCTAAACTACTGTATACTACTAACGAAATATCATCAATAAGGAGTGAAACGAGCCATTCTAGTTTGTCCCCCGTTTCTTTCATGAGAATCTCATTATGCATACATAACGCAAATTACTGAAAAAAGTATCACCTAGATTCTAAGTTTTCCTTTTCTTCATTGCTATTATTGCAATCACAACTCCAAGAACTAGACCAACAATTCCGAACACAATTCCCAAAAGCATTCCCGACTTTTCAGTTTTCTTCTGTGATTCCTCTTTCTCAATTGGTTTTATATTCGACAATGAATCGACTTTTGCCGTCATAATTCTTAGTGAATCTCTTGTTGCAAATGCTGCTTCATCCACCTCTTGTAATTGATCCGAAAGTTCATCAATTCCATACAACATAAGGGAAGGGTCAATTTCTCCGCTTTCAATAAGGCGTATGAATTGAAAGTTCAACTCTGTCACACCGGATTCTCTTCGGCTTTCATTCAAAGCAATAATTGCCTTCGAAACTTCTCGTTTTTTGGCCCTCGAAGATGTGAATTCGAGAACATAGGTATAAGCCATTATTGCATTCTCATACGTTCCGTGTTCCATGTTGTATTCGGCCAAAGTTTGTAATAAATTGGCCATCACCTTATTCGGGGAAGGAGTAAAGGGCACTCGAGTTCGCAATTGGTATTCCAAGTGATTGTCCATTGAGTGATAATGGCGTTGGCGTGGAATTTTTTTGTCCAATTCTTCTACCGTTAATATCCGATGTGTTTGCAGCCATCCTGGATTCGATTTCTCTTTGATTTTTGCTTCAAGAATTTTTATGTGAATCCATTCACTTCCAAAATGAGATTCGGAATTGATCTTGTATCCATTTTTGATAAGCGCCAAAGCTTTGTTCAATTGACCGTCCAATTCGTATGCTGTTCCAAGATTCGCCGATATTGTGTATTCATTGGGATATTTCTCATACAAAGGCCTTAGAATTTGAAGCGCTTTTTTCACATCCCCCAATTTCATATAATACAATGCAATATTTGATTGAACCTTAAAGTCGGCCTTGGCATTTGGCTTGGCTTCTGCTGTGGCTAACTTCTTCTTGATGTATTCCGTATCAAAATCCCGATGCTTTTTAGACAGATAAAAGAAATTGGTGAATATCATATCACCGTCAAGAGTATGTCCGTATTCATTTCCGCAAGAATAGGAAAGGCTTGAAGAGAGTAAGAAGGCAAAGAATAATATGTTTTTCATAGAATCAGTTTTGCGTGTAATGCGCTGAATTATAAAAAGTAACAGGTGCCGCAAAAAAAAAGCCCATTCCGATTTATCGAAATGAGCCTATACTAAGTCTTTAAATTTTATCGAAGGATCAAAAAATCCAATGATCGATCTTATTCCTCCTCACTTTTCCACTTTTCGTCTTTTCCTTTGATGTAAGGAACGCCAGCCGCTTCAAGCTTCGATTCTAATCCTGTAAGTTCAATTACCGCCGCGTCTAAATTAACTCTGAACTCAGCGTAATCTTCCATTGCGATTTCCACATTTAATTTCTGTGTAGCTGTTATACCAGTCGTATTTGAATACAATTGGTAATAAACCGTCCATAATCTGTCGGAAATACTTGGTGCATCCTCCACTTGATGCTTGGCCTTAAGCTTGTCTCCGTTCATTATTAAATCACATAGAAGCAATCGATTTTTGATTTTCTCAACATCCTTAAGGAGTGTCAAATCAGCACCAGGATAGTTGCGAACTGCATTCTCAACCAACTTTAATTTCTCACCTGATTCATTCATCAAGTTTTCAGCTCCAGATACGCTTCGTCTTACTTCGGCCATCTCTTTTCGGAATGCTTCCAGCTCTTCGTTGTTTGAAGCAAGCAAGGTTTGGTTGTTCAATCCAACCACATTGAATTTTGTATTTGCGATGACTTCTTTAAGTATACCGTCTTTTTCCGAGAAGATTTCAACGGAATATTCGCCAGGAATAACTAAGAACCCATAACTCTTCGCTTCACCAAAGTTTTTTACTCCAACTTGACCTGTCGACGTTGTTCTTAAATTCCACGTTACACGACTTAGTCCTTTCGATGGAGAAGATGAAATTCTTTTAATTTCAGCACCCTTTGAATCTTTAATAACCCAAATCAGTTTTAATTTACCCTCCATATCCTCTTCTCTCAATTCATCAAAAGTTGGGTAAGGAACAGCTTCTTTTTCCTTTTCAAGTTTATTAGCCGCTTTTTGTCTTATTGACTTTAATGATTTGTCTACATCTTTAAGCAGCAGTGAGAATGTTGCTCCGAATTTTGGATTGTCCGCACGGTACATTGATGCGCCCTGAGATGAATTTTCTCTACCTCCAATTGGACTTGCATAAACGAACAAGTCAGCGTCTTTGATAGGGAAGAGGTGTGCCTCTTTTTCGAGAAGGTCTTCTGACAATGTTCTCAATGGCGAGTAATCATCCATCACATAGAATCCACGACCGAAAGTTGCAATCACGATATCACTTTCTCTTTTTTGAAGCTCGATGTCATAAACCGCGATTGTTGGAAGTCCATTTAACTTCGTCCATTTTACGCCACCATCATTCGAGAAGAAACAACCGAACTCAGTTCCTGCAAAAAGAAGATTTGGATTAACGTGGTCTTGTCTAAAGGCAAATACAGATCCTCTTTCTGGAAGATTTCCTGCGATTGACGTCCAAGACTTACCTTGATTTGTACTTTTCATTAAGTACGGTTTAAAGTCACCTGATCTGTGGTTATTGAAAACCGCGAAAACTATATTTTCATCGTACAAACTCGCGACAATCATATTCACTCTCGTGTTTTCAGGTACTCCCGAAAAAGTCTTAACGTTTGACCAAGTGCCACCAGCATCTTTTGAAGTCTGAATCAATCCATCATCAGTTCCTGCATATAGCAATCCTTGTTTTAAAGGAGATTCATCAAAGGCTACAATGTTTCCGTAGATCGTCGTTGACATGTTTTTCATCACGGCATCAATCGACCAAACTTGATCCATCACTGGAAGTTTGTTTCTGTCTATTTCCTGAGAAAGATCAGGAGAAACGGTTTGCCAATCGTCCCCTCGGTTTGTGCTCTTAAATACTTTGTTGGCACAGAAATATAATGTTTTATTGTCATGAGGCGAGATCAACAATGGCGAATCCCAATTCCAACGGTACCCTGCTTCATCTCTTCCTGGCATTGGTTTAATTGAAACACGTTCTCCAGAAGCTTTATCAAATCGAATCAATCCTCCGTATTGAGATTGCGCATAGGCAATGTTTGGATCTGTAGGGTCAATTGCCGATTCGAATCCATCACCTCCGTTGGTTACGAACCAATCAGAGTTTACGATTCCCGTATTGTTCAATGTTCCAGAAGGTCCGCCCAATGACCAGTTGTCTTGCGTTCCACCATAAATATTGTAAAATGGAGCATCGTTATCCGTTGCTACTTTATAGAATTGTGTCACAGGAAGGTTATTGAAATACTTCCAATCTTTTGCGTGGTTGTACGTTTCATAGATTCCACCGTCGCAACCAACAATCCAGTGGTTTTCATCTTTAGGATCGATCCAAATGCAATGGTTGTCGACATGCTTGTATTTTTCGCCTGTTCGAATGAAGTTCTTTCCTCCATCGATTGTATGGTGCAAACGCGTGCTCATTGAGAACACTTTGTCTTTATCCGTTAAGTCACAGATGATTTCTTGGTAATAGTTTCCGCTTGTTTTATAGCTGGACATCTTAGACCATGATTCCCCTTTGTTTGTCGATCTAAAAAATCCACCCTTTTCATTTCTGGCTTCAACAATCGCGTAAATGTAGTTTTCATCAACTGACGATACAGCGATTCCGATTCGTCCCATGTTTCCTTTTGGAAGTCCAGAATCAATTGCTTTCCATGTTATTCCACCGTCTGTCGATTTGTGAAGTCCAGATTCTGGTCCACCACCGATATATGTCCATTCTCTTCGTCTTCTTTGATGTGCAGAGGCATAAAGAATATCTGGATTTGTTGGGTCAATGGCAATTTCAGCAATTCCTGTGTGTTCAGAAATTTCTAAAGTTAGCGTCCAAGTAGTTCCACCATCCGTTGATTTGTAAACACCACGTTCTCCGCCTTTGCTCCAAACCGGACCGTAAGCCGCTACCCAAACGATATTCTCATTTGTCGGGTGAACGATAATTTTTCCAATATGCTCGGAAGTTTTAAGTCCCATGTTTTTGAATGACTTTCCACCATCAACTGATTTGTAAACACCATCTCCATAGGCTACTGCACGTTGATTGTTGTTCTCTCCAGTTCCAACCCAAACCGTATTTGAGTTTGTTGGAGCCATAGTTACGCATCCAATAGAATAAGAACCATATTTATCGAAAATAGGAGTGAAGGTCGTCCCGTGATTAGTTGTTTTCCATACACCACCAGAAGCCGCTGCTACATACCAAATGTTATTGTTGTCTGGATCTACAGCAATATCAGCAATTCTACCTGAAGTTAAAGCCGGTCCAACCGATCTGAATTTAAGTCCAGAAACCGTTGAGGAAGAGATCCCAGATTCTGATTTTTCATCCTTATCTGGCTTTTGTGAGAAGGAGGCCAGGCTTAACGAAACCGCTAAGATTGTGAGAAGAGTACTTTTCATGTTTTCATAGTTTGAGGCGAGAAGATAATTAAACTTTTGAACCTTTCGCTAAACAAGATATACAGAACTCTGAAAATAATGGATAAACGGTTATTAAATGCTGTAACCTTTCGGCCGTTTTCACGATATAATTAATTGGGTACGGAATTTGTTTTGACTCAGCAACAGGAATTAAAAAGTTCATTATGGTTAAATATTATATCTCACTGCTTACTATTACTATAGGTTTGACAACTTTCGCTCAAGAAGAATCGGAACCGTGTCAGCCTCCAGGAAAGAAAGTTATGAAATTAATTAATGCCGGAGCTGAAGCTGAAGACTCTAGAACTGCCGTTACTAAATTCAACGAAGCCATCGAGTTGGAAGAAGATAATGCCACGGTATATTATGAATATGCAATGTATGCGTACTTCAAGGCAGAAGAAGAATATAGTAGAAGCCCGAACCCTGCTTTAGGAGATAAAATGTTGTTAAAGGCCGAATCGATGTTCTTGGTTGCACACGATTTGTGCAGCGATTACCATTCGAACATTTTTTACTATTTGGGAATAATCAAGTACAACCAGGAGAATTTTGAGGAAGCGATTAATTATTGGAAACAATTTCAAGAATACAAGCACGAGAGCATAGAAAAGTTTTCAGACGACCATACAAAGCGCTTGGCGAATGTGAAGAAAGTCGTTGGTGAATTGGAGTATGAAAACAAAGTAAAGACGGAAGAGGTTCCATTCGAGCCGAGAATTGTTAAGAATGTGAGTACAGGAACGGATGAATATTTCCCGATGATTTCGCCGGATAATGAGCTGATCTATTATACCCGAAAGAATAAAGTAGGAGACGGGTTTATGGCGAAAGACAAAGAGCAATTCACTTTTTCTAAGCGCTCAACTATGAAATCGGATTTTGATGGAGGTAAAATTTTACCAATGCCTTTTAACTTAGATGATATTAATAGTTACGGTGCTTCAACATTATCTGTGGATAATAAAGAACTAATTATTTGTGCGTGTAAAGATGGTATGGTTGGAACTCAACCGTATAGAAATTGTGATTTATACAGCTCTGTTTATACAATGGGTGGACGCGATGGAAAAACAATTATTTGGTCAGAATTGGTAAATCTTGGAGATAAGATCAATTCAGCAGATGGTTGGGAAGGTCAGCCTTCGCTATCAGCTGATGGAAAAACCTTGTATTATACAGCCAACACACCTACCACACAGGACAATGACATTTTTATTGTGAAACGAGAAGCAGATGGGACTTGGGGATTTCCAAGACCGTTTCACGAAATTAATACGGCAGGTAAAGACAAGAGTCCTTTCTTGCACCAAGACAGTGAGACGTTGTACTTTGTTTCGCAGTGTAGTAAAGACCGCCCTGGAATTGGAGGGTTGGATATTTTTTACATTCGTCAAGATGACAAAGGCGTTTGGTCAGAGCCAAAGAACATTGGATATCCAATTAATACTGCGGAAGATGAATTGGGATTGTTCGTTTCGATTGATGGTCAAGTAGCTTATTATTCATCGCGCCTTGGTGGTCGATGGAATATCTATTCATTCGAATTGTATGAAGAAGCACGGCCACAATCTGTTGCTCTATTAAAAGGAGATTTAACGGATGAAAATGGCGATCCAGTTGAGGATGCTGTTATTGAAATTACATATGAAGGAAGCGATGAAGTTACTTCGGTTAATGTAAATGGAAACGATGGAAAGTACGCTGCCATTGTGAAAACCAATAAAAAGCAAGACGTTATGGTGACCGTTAAAAAGGAAGGCCACGCGTTTGATTCAAAATTGATTGCCAAAGAAGAATTCAAGGAGGACAACGTGACCATTCGAGGAAATGACTTGGCTGTTAAGAAACTTGAAGTTGGAGCTGCGTATACAATTAATGATATCCTATACCTAACGAATTCTGCTGATCTGAACACCAAAGCCAAGTTTATTTTGAGAGGATTTGCTCGTTTCTTAAATGAAAATCCAACGATTAATATCTCTATTAATGGTCACACTGATGATGTAGGTAACGATGGAAAGAACTTAACCTTATCTGAGAATAGAGCAGAAGGGGTAAAAGATTACTTGGCGTCACTCGGAATCGATAAAGGACGGTTGTCTTCTAAAGGTTTGGGCGAAACAGATCCTAAAGTTGATAACGATTCAGAGGCGAATAGAGCGTTGAATCGTAGAACAGATTTTGTTATTGTTGGACTATAAAGAGAGTTCGGAATTATTAATTGGTAATTATTAATTGAGGGAGGAGAGAAGATAGGGTTCGGTATCAAAATTCCTAGTTTTCATAACTCATAACTCATAATCATCAATTGAACTCCTGTTTTGAAAAATTCAAATCCACAGGTCCTTCGATCCCAGGTATTCCACCCCTATCGCTGTATTGCCAGTGAATGATTCTTTCGTCTGTCATTCGATCGTTTCGATGGCTGTAATTCGCAATCCAAAATTGATAGTTCTTAAAGTGGTTTTTGAACTTCGTGTTGTAGAAATGATACGAAGTGTAAATAACCGGTGGCTTTCCCGTTTTCTTTTCGACGAACTCCAACCAAGCTTTCATTCCTTTGATCAATTTTGCATCTAAGACACTTTCCGTTTCGACATCCAGTACGGGAGGTAATTCGTTTCCTCGTGGTGTATAATTGCTCAGGAAATGCTTTGCTTGTGTTTATGCATCTAACTTTGGCCTGAAGAAATGGTAGACACCAAATGCCTTATTGTTCTCACGTAATTTGTTTCTATTTGACGTGTATTTCGCATCAACGTGAGAAACGCCTTCAGTGGCTTTGCAGTACACAAATGAAATTTTGGTGTTGGCTTGATCAAAAAATGTGGGCCAATCAATATCGCCTTGGTATCTTGAAATATCAATCCCATGGCTTTTGAAATTCGGAGGGAGCTCTCTGAGACCAATCAGTTCCGAAGATGTTGAATTACTTGTCCGGTTGTATACCGCATATCCAATTACCAAAGCAATAACTGCTATAAGGCCGAACGTGAGAGTTCTATTTGGATTACGTTTTCTGAATTGAGACACGTATAAAAATAAAAAAGCCTTTTATCAATCCGAGAGTTTCGGTGATAAAAGGCCTTTAAATGTATTTTGAAGGAAGCTCTTATTTCATTCTCTTCTCCTTGATACGAGCAGATTTACCTGTTCTCTCTCTGAAGTAGAAGATACGTGCTCTACGAACGCTACCTTTCTTAGTTATTTTGATACTCTCAATGAATGGAGAATGTACTGGGAAGATACGCTCAACACCAATATTTCCAGACATTTTTCTAACTGTAAATGACTCAGTTCTTCCTGACCCTTTACGTTGAAGGACAACACCTCGAAACTGCTGAATACGTTCCTTAGCACCCTCTTTAATCTTATATGAAACATCAACTGTGTCACCGCTACCGAAATCCGGAAGTGTGTTCATTTCAATCAGTTCACTTTCAAGTTCTTTTATAAAATCCATCTCTGTTAATTTCTTTATCTATACCCCAATTGGGGGTGCAATATTACGAATAAATTCCGATACAACCAGTTGCACGAATGTTTTTTTTACAAATTTA
>JAWUWJ010000007.1:0-18161 GCA_034111925.1 Crocinitomicaceae bacterium | reverse complement strand
GTCAATTCGTCGATTTTATATTCTCTAATATGCCAAGGATTTCTAGAAATAGACATTGTTTTGTTGGGAGTTGTCACGATGAACTTCCCTCCCGGTTTAAGAACACGGTGAATTTCTTTTACGAAATCGTGGTCTTTTTTAATGTGCTCAATTACTTGAAACGAAATTACAAAATCAAAACTATTGTCTTCCAAACCAACAAGCGGCGGAATGTTCATTTGGATAAATTTGACATTATCATGTCCCTTTATTTTCTCCAATGCAGAAGTTTCAAATTTATCAACGGTCACGAATTCGTCTGCAACAGGACTGATAATCTCAATTCCATATCCACTTCCTGTTCCAATTTCTAAAACTTTTCCTGAAATTAATTTCGCTGCTTCAATGTAAGCCAATAGACTTCGTTGAAAAACATAATTATCGGAAACATCACTTCCGGAAACTCTTTCTGCTGTTTGTATCTTGCTCATCTATTCGGTTTGATCAATGGTATTCGTAACGTTGGCAAATCTACAATTATTTTATTGGACTTTAGACTCTGGATGGTTTGTATGGTTGTTGTTGGATCTTAGATATTGGATATTAGACTGATTCGGTTTCAATGAACTCAATCCTAACTTCTAATATCAAAAAGGCACAGCCGGTCTAAAAGCAAAGCGATCCTGAAGTGAGGAACGAACGGTCCAAAAGGCGCAGCCGATCCAATTATCAACTAATAAACAACAACATCTTAATAAATGATGGTAACACTTCACACTCTTTCCGTTGATGTATTGAAAGGAAATCTTATTTTTGATCCTATACTAAATTGGGTATAATTCTTTAGCGCACATGAGAGCACTATATTTCAAAGAAATCAGGAGTTTTTTAGGCTCCATTATCGGGTATATCTTTATCCTAATTTTCTTAATATTATCTGGGGCATTCCACTGGATAATCTCAATGGACACAAACCTTTTGGAAGGATTGGAAGCGGATCTAATTCCGTTTTTCAACTTGTCACCATGGTTTTTCCTATTTCTAATTCCGGCAATCACGATGCGTTCTATCGCGGAAGAAAGACGAACGGGAACAATTGAATTGCTGTTTACACGGCCCATTTCTGATATAAAAATCATTCTTGCGAAATACTTTGCGAGTGTTACGTTATTAATCATCGCACTTTTACCAACCTTGATCTATTATGGTTCAATGCATTATCTGGGCAATCCTGTCGGAATAATGGATGATGGCGCGACGTTAACCTCTTATCTAGGTCTAATACTAATCGGAGCTTCATTTGTCGCAATTGGAATCTTCGCTTCGGCGATTACTAGCAGCCAAATTGTAGCCTTCATTATCGCGATGTTCTTGTGCATTCTTTTCTATCAAGGATTTGAATTAATGGGATCTTACAACCAAATGGGGAGTTTGGATTCCGTGATTAAATACTGCGGAATGACGTATCATTACGACGGAATTAAACGTGGATTAATCGACACGAAGAACATTATTTACTTCCTTTCAATTATTGTTCTGTTCATCTATGCTGCTTTGACAGTCATCAAATCACTTAAGAAATAGCCATGAATAATCAGACTAAAAAAACCGCAAATGGCCTTTACAACTGGACAATCTTAGGGATTGTTTTGGCAGCTGTGATCCTGATTAATGTCATCAGTTCATTTTGGTACCAGCGAATTGATGTAACCGACGATCAGCGCTATTCATTGGCTGATAGTACGAAGGAATTCTTACAAAAATCAGATAGCTTCAAAGGAAGAATTAGCATTAAAATTTATCTGGCGGGTGATTTACCAGCCGAGCTTGAACATTTCAGAATTGCTATCGAAGACAAGCTAAAAGAATTTAAAGTGCACGCTGGAGATAGAATTGAATATCAATTCATTAATCCATCAGTAGGTTCTAAGGTTGATAAGCGCGAATTGGAAGACCGACTATTCAATGGAGGAAAAGGAATTTTACCGATGAATGTTGTCTACATGAAAGATGGATCTCAGCGTCAAATCACATTGTGGCCAGGAGCAATTCTAGATTACGGAGGCGCAGGAACGGGATCGAAAAAACAACCTGTTCAGCTAATGCCAGGAACTCAAGATGGACGTCCTTTTCCATTGGAAAACATTGGTCAAATCATTCAGAACTCGACCAAAGATTTAGAATACATGTTGGTTAGTGCGCTACGACGCGTCATCCAAGAGAGCAAACCTCGAATCGGATTCTTGCAAGGTCACGGCGAGCTAACTTTCGCTCAAACGCAGAGAGCGCGTGCATTGATCAATCCTTACTTTTCGGTTACAGATGTCGAACTGAATGATTCTTTGGGATCGTTAAATGATTTTGATGGACTTGTCATCGCGCGTCCAACCCAGAAGTTCAGTACAAAAGATTTATACTTGATCGATCAATTCGTTATGCGAGGAGGCCGTTTAATGTGTTTCTTAGACAAGCTAAATTTGCCTATGGATACATTGAATCGATACGGAAAAGCATCAACAGCCAGAATTGAAACGGGACTGGACGATCTTCTTTTCGAATATGGATTAAAACTAATGGACAATTACGTGATCGATCGAAATTGTTTACCGAAACCGGTTCGAATGGAAAAGCAAGCGATGATTCCTTGGTTCTTCAATGTATTGGCGACTCCTACAAGTCATTCTATTGCTCGGAACTTAGATCCAGTATCCTTGGAATACACAAGTGAGATTCAATTGGTTCCTTCCAAGAACAACGAATACATTGTCACCCCGGTCTTAACGTCAAGCTTAAATGCAGCTGCAACGGCAATGGCGCCGCAAGTTAATCTCATGATGCCTGTGAAACAAGGTAACGAGCCATTGGTTCCAAATCCAGACGATCCTGCCAATGCAAAATGTCTTGCAGCACTATCGGCAGGGAAGTTCGAATCTTATTTTAGAAACAGGATTGTAGATGCATTTGCCAAAAACCCTGAATCGAATTTCTTGAAAGAAAGCAAGACTGAAGGAAAGGTACTTTTAGTTGGAAATGGACGGTTTTTTGAAAATAGATACGACTCAATGCCAAAAGGACTTCGATCTGACAGCGTTTTTCAATACCGACCTAAATTGGACGTGAATGACTTAAAACAAAATTTCGAATTGGTTCAAGCACGTTATCAGCATGTGATTGGGAATCAAGAATTCTATCAAAATTTAACGGATTTCATGATGGGCGAGCATTCTGTTATGGATATCCGATCGCGTGAAATTGGAATACACGCCATTGATTCCGAAAAAGTAAAAACTGATTCAGGATTTTATAAATTACTAAATGTTGGATTACCAATTGTGATAATACTTTTATTAGCGCTGGTAATGAACATTGTGAGAAGACGAAAATTCTCAAAATAACCTACTTCAAATGAAAAAAATAATAATTATAATCGTCGCATTGGCTGGCTTGGCTGGGATGCTTTATTTCGCAATGGACCTTTCTGACAATGCCGGAAAATCAGACACTGAATTGATTGAATTCGCTATTAAAGATGTGGAAACGATAGATAAAATTATCATCACGGATAAATTCGAAAACGTTTTTGAACTCCGTAAAACGAATGGAATCTGGACCGATAAAAAAGGTGGTTGTGTTACGCAAGACAAAGTTTCATTTTGCCTCGATGCTTTTAAGAACATTGAATTCAAAGGATATCTTGCGGATAACTCGAAGGAGAAATTCACGAATTTGATGGCTGCTCAGAACATTAAAGTAAAGATTTTTCAAAACGGTAAATGGGCTAAAACGTGGTACCTCGGTCCGGCAGCTCAAAATCACGATGGTCAAATAATGCTTTTGGACGATGCTGAACAAGGTAAAAGTGGTTACCCTGTTCTTATGGAACTGAACAATATGAACGGAATTATCGATCCGCGTTTCTATGCAGATCCTCTTCAATGGATGTGTCAAGATTTAATTACAATGAAGCTTTCTGAAGTTGCTGCGATTGATGTGAAATACAACGATGAGCCTCAAAGAAGTTTTAAAATCACAAAGAAAGGCAGTGACATGAAAGTGTTCCAAAAGGGTAAAGAACTGAGCGGAATTAGCTCTTCATCGATCTACGATTACTTGAGTAACTATCAGGACGTTAATTTCAATACAGCAAATTATGAATTGAATGCCGTTCAAATGGATAGCGTGAAACGCACTACTCCATTCTGTGAATTGTCTGTCAAAAAAGTGGGTCAGAAAAATGACACCTACAAGCTTTACAGAATTATAAGTGGCCCTGCACAACAGGTTGGTATGGCAGAAATGCAAGACATTGATCTCGATCGATTCTGGTGTCAACTTCCTACTGGCGAATTTGTAAAATGCCAATATTTTGTCTTCAACCGTCTTTTGCGTGGCGATGCTTATTTCCCATTGGATTTAACAGGAGTCAAAACGCACGATGGGCTTCAATTAATTGAAAGTGAAACCATAGTTCTGTAGTCGTTTTTCAGGCCTTTCGTCGAGAATCTTATCGGTCCACGTAGAAATCCACATTGGATGTTAATAACTCAGGGAAAACTGAGGAGAAATCACGCGTTCTACATCCTGTGAATTTAATAGCTTTGGTGGTTAAACATTATTGAAATGAATTTTGTAATCTCAAGTGCTACTTTATTAAAGCATTTACAAGGAATCTCAGGAGTTCTCAGTACGAGTAATACGCTTCCAATTCTAGACAATTTCCTTTTCGAAATCGTTGATGGTCGAATGACTGTTGCGGCTTCAGATTTGGAAACTACAATGCGTACTTCTATGGAAGTTGAAGCGAAAGAAGAAGGAAAGATTGCTATTCCTGCGAAACTTTTATTAGACGTTCTTAAAAACTTACCAGACCAACCGTGTACGTTCTTGGTTGACATGTCGAACTTTGCAGTTGAAATTGCTTACGACAATGGAAAATCAAAAATGGTTGGATACAACGGTGACGATTTCCCAAAAACGCCGGAATTAGAAAACTCTAGTTCTATCAAGATTTCGGGAAGTATTATCTCAAACGCAATTAACAAAACATTATTCGCTACTGGAGTTGACGATCTTCGCCCGGTAATGAGCGGTGTATTTTGTCAATTCTCACCTGAGAGTATCACTTTCGTTGCAACGGATGCACACAAATTGGTTCGCTACACGAGAACGGATTCTCAAGCAGATGGTAGTTCATCATTCATCTTGCCGAAGAAGCCGTTAAACTTACTTAAATCGAACATTAAGGGCGAGGAAGAAGTACGATTGGATTACAACGATTCGAATGCTGTATTTACATTCAATGACATTGTTTTGGTTTGTCGTTTGATCGATGGAAAATATCCAAACTACGAAGCGGTTATTCCAAAAGAGAATCCAAATGTATTGACAATTGATCGATTGCAATTCTTGAGTTCAATCAAACGTGTTTCGATTTTCGCAAACAAAACAACACACCAAATCAAATTGAAATTGGCGGGTTCTGAATTGTCACTTTCTGCTGAAGATATTGATTTCGCAAACGAAGCAAATGAGCGTTTGACATGTAATTACTCTGGTGAAGACATGGAGATCGGGTTTAACTCGCGTTTCTTAATGGAAATGTTGAACAACATCGATACGACTGAAGTTCGGTTGGAAATGAGTGAGCCAAGCAGAGCTGGTTTGTTAATGCCTTCTGAATCGAATGAAAACGAAGATATTTTAATGCTTGTGATGCCAGTTATGCTGAATCGCTAAACTTAAAATCAAATCTATTTAAAACCATCTTTGCTCTGCCAGGATGGTTTTTTTTTGCACATATATTTAAAGTTTAAATGTCAATAATGAAAATTGTACTGCACTTCATAGCCGCGCTCCTTTTGCTAATTCTAGGATGGTTTACGTATAGCTTCTTCTTTGATTTTTCAATGGAACAATTAAAACCGAATCAAGTTGATTTTCAATCAACGGACTTAACTTATCAAGTTGCAAGGCAATTATATTTCGCTTTGTTGTTGGCTTCATTGCCATTAATTGGCCTTATTATCCAATCTCTATTAAAGCTCAAAGATTCAACACAGATTGTTTTGTTGTATGCATTAATGGTGATTTCAGCCATACTATTTTGGCAAATTCGAATCTCAATAATTGAGGAGGAGATGAGATCATTCGACGCGTATTCTATTGGAAGGAATGTAAAAAGCACGATAAATATTGAGGACCTCAAGTTTGTTAATTACTTGGTATTTGGTGTTGTCTTAGCAGCGTTAATCTTCTTTGCTCTAAAGAAAATATTCGCGCCACAAGCCAAAGAAGTTGAATTGTAGAATCAACAGGTAAAACAAAGAAAACAGCCAATTGAGTTAAGAATCCATTATGCTTTTAGGAGTTATTAAAGCCGTCTAAAGTTTAATAATTCGTTGCGAGCACATCACAAAACTAACTGTGTACTTTAGACACGAACTCCATTTCCCAATACTTTCACCAACTAACTTTCACAAAAAGACATTATCTATCTTGTTCAAAAATAATATTTCTTTCCGCTTTCTTCTTATACATGGTCTTAGGCAGAATCTCTTTTTTCGTGCTTGGACGGTAATTATTATTATTTGGATTCTGAATACATTCGAGTTGATACTCAATCATTTTTTCAAAAGGAACAAGGAAATCCTTCGTATCGCATTGTTCTACCCCGTCATTCAATAAATTCAGGACAGTATAGACTGACTCAATAGTACTAAGACAGAGAGACTCTGGCTGCTGCTTAATAATAAATTTTGATTGGATTTTATTATCAAAACTAACTCTTTTTAGTCTTTGTAAGTTCTTACTTTGTTTAAGCATTTTACGTGCGCAGGGCCATGTGCCATCGAGAATGAAGATGCATGGATTATCACCCATAAATGCATTGATTTCTGAACTTTTCCTTTTCGATAAGTTGAAATTATCTATTCCCGGATAAAGTAAAAAAGAACTGCTTTTTTCTTTCGTCAGTATTTCATTTACACGATTATTATTGGTGAAATCAACACCAACTATAATTTCTGAATTTTCAAGTTGAAGCTTAGTCATGTGTCCCGTTCCGTTTTTTTCTTTTTTGTACTCCTTAGGATGCATAAGAATAATAAAACGAGTCTTAGTCTGGATTGGACTAATGTGTTTACAAATACATGTGATTGAAGGCCTCATGCATTTGTAACATTTGATTCTTGGATTTTTTATTTCTACTTGCAAAGTGAATATCTCTTTATTTTTCTAATTGGTTGTAACGTCTGACACTAGGTGTATGGGGCTAACCTAAATCATTTTCCTGAAATTAAGATTTTTTTCAATAGGAAAAGAAAGATTCCTGAACGGAAAAGCGGCGCTGGAGTATAGGATATGTGGCTGTTATGTGTAACTCTAATCCGAGGCGATGCTGGGCCATGATAAAAAGGCAATTGCAATAGAAATAATTGCGATAACCCAAGATTTGGTGAAGCCAGAGGTATTCCTTCTAAATTTGATGAGAAGGTTCTTTGCTCTTGAGTCCTCAAGCTCTTCAATTTCCGCAACATCCATCAATATACTGAGATAGTTGTCGACAGATTTTTTTGAACCAAAACTGATGATCATTTTTATCATAGTTTTCGATTGGCGCGTTAAATCAATGTTTTCTCTATTTCGAATAATTATAGAGTGGTTAGTGGCCAATTCAATCCTTAGTTTTCTTCTAATAATCATTTCGTTTATAGAGAAGATTACTCCCAGTAACCAACAAATTAAAAAGGAAAGCATTGACAATATGGGAATCATATCAATAAAATTAATCTTGTGTAACTTGTCCAAGATTTTATTACACATAACATTTGGCAGCTGCTCATCGTACGGATTTCTACCAAGATTGTTTTCCGAAGATAAGAAAAAGCGATTAAGCTTTTGGATATCGATTTTAAATTATTTGAAGGACGGGGGCACACAATTGTCATAGATAGTGAATGGAAATAAATTGTGGAATACTCACATCCGTGACTAAAAAAGAATGGCTTTTAACCAACAGAAAACAGCCGTTAGGAACGAAACGAACGATTGATTCTTTTCTGCCGTTTTTGGTTTTAATTGAAAAACAACCCATCTATACTGCTACTTTTCATGTACTTACCGACAGGCACAATGAAAATTCCATTCTGCGAAATGTATACAAGCTTCTGCGAAATGATTAGGCACATGCAGGTTTTCCAAGATACATTTGTTCTATAGATAAATAGAAATCGGTATGCAAAAATGGAATTCATATAAAAATAAGATAGTGCTTGTTACTGGTGCATCTTCAGGAATAGGCCTAGAACTGGCAAAAGAATTGTCTGAACGAGGTGCGGATTTAATTCTTGTAGCCAGATCAGAAGACAAATTGAATGAGCTGGCAATTGAAATTCGTAAATCTGGCAGTGAAGCACATGTTTTCATGTGTGATTTAAGCTTGCACAATTCGGGTGAAAAATTGTTCAACGCAATAAAGGACGCAGGTTTATCGGTTGATTTACTAATTAACAATGCAGGATATGGAAGATGGGGGAAATTTACTGACTTTTCCCGTGAAGATTACGCAAAAATGATTCAACTCAACATCACATCTTTGACTGATTTATGCCACCTGTTTATTCCAGAGATGGTTGAAAAAGAAAACGGCGGAATCATCAATGTAGGTTCTATAGCATCTTTTAGCCCAATCCCTTATGGCAATGTCTATTCTTCTTCAAAGTCTTATGTTTTAAATTTCACTGAGGCACTGCGCTATGAATACCAAAAAAAAGGAATTCAAATTATGACGTTGTGTCCTGGAGGAACGGTATCTAACTTTGCAACAGTTGCAAGCGAAAATTCTGAAAAAGTAAGAGCAAGTGCAAACCAGATGGCAGAGTCAAGCTCTATGCTAAGTGCAGAAGCTGTAGCGAATCAGTGTTTGGATGCTTTTCTAAAAAACAAACTGTACGTCATTACAGGTAGAAGCAACAAGATGATGCATGCAATAGGCCGTCATTTGTCAAGAAAAAGGATGTTGAACATTACTGGGAAAATGTTTGCCAATGTGGTTGGGGAATAATTCGACACCGACTTCAATATGAAACACAGAACTAAATAATAGAATTCAAAAAAGGCAGAAAAACTATGGGACATATCTGAAGCATTAACGGGAATACATTATTAATATCAAATCATTTATTATGACAACAAATACCATTGAAAATAAAACAGCAGGACGCATACTTATCGGGCTTTTAATCCTGAATTTAGTAATAGAGCTAGTTGCTTCCTTAAGTATCTTAGTTAATTTCCCATTCGCAGCCGAAAATGGCTTTGGCGTAACCTATACCGATGATTTAGCCGTTCTGGGGATTGGCTTGGGAAGTAATTTGGCATTGACCACAGTTGTATTTCTATTCAGCGTTATTTGGACTATGCGTTCAAAAATTGAAGGTGTTATTCTTGGAATAGCAGGTGCCGGAATGCTAACATTATTTGGCTTACTTACCTTTATCCAACTGGGAGAAACCGATGGTATTGTAATTGATGGCTTAAGAGGTGGTTTGACCATTATCGTTGGATTTATAGTTTACAAAAAATTGAAAAAACAACAATCATCGAACCGATAGGATATTTAGTTATCTGGTATCATCGAGGTGTTCAAACTAATGTAAGAATCATTAAAACATTGCTTTAAGAAGGTTAACTTTAAGAAGGTGAAATAAATTGAATGAAATGACGGAGTTTTATCACATAAAAACAATTTCGGAAGTACACAGCGCTTTCGGTTTAGAGAAACCGCTACATCCATTAATTACGGTAATTAAAAAATGGCCAAAAACTGATTTTGATTTTAGTGAAGTGAAAATATCCAGTGATTTATATCTCTTGTCAATGAAAGGGAAAATTAATGGTACAAAGTTTCAATATGGTAGAAACTCATACGATTTTCAGGAAGGGACACTTGTTTTTTTAGCACCAAATCAAGTTGCATCATTTGCTGACTCTATTGAAGAGCTAGATGATTCTGGCTGGACAATTGTCTTTCACCCTGATTTAATTCGGAAATCTGAATTGGGGAAAACGATCAAAAATTATTCGTTCTTTAGCTATGAGGCAAATGAAGCCTTGCATCTCTCTGAAAAGGAAAAGCAATCCCTATTTGAATTGGTTAAAAAAATTGAACTAGAATTAAACCAAAATATCGATAAACATTCTCAGGAGCTAATAATTCAGAACCTTGAAAGTATCTTGAAGTATAGCAATCGTTATTTTGACAGGCAATTTTACACAAGAACAAACCTAAATAAAGATATCACGACCAAATTCGAACAGTACTTGCAAAAGTATTTTTCATCTCCAGAGTTATCTGAAAAGGGAGTTCCTTCAATTAAACAATGTGGTGAAGCTTTGAATATGTCAGGTTCATATTTGAGTGATTTATTGAGATTGGAAACAGGTAAAAGCGCAAAAGATCATATCAATTCTCGCTTAATCGAAAAGGCAAAAACTGCTTTGTTAAACTCAAATTCATCTATAAGTGAAATAGCTTTTACATTGGGCTTTGAATACCCTCAACATTTTAGCAAATTATTCAAGGGCAAAGTGGGTTTCAGTCCGACAGAATACAGAAATTTAAACTAAACGTTCGGCACGAAGCATGAGCCGATGTTATAGTGCGTTTATTTATTGAGCTTCTGTATGATCGATTTTATTTCATTCGTAAGTCTTTTTAAAGCAATAGTTCTTAACCGAAATTGCCAAGCAGGAACAATTAGTACATATACGATTATTAACCACATAAACGGTCTATCACTTAATGGAGTAGAGAATGGATTTCCTGTGATTAGTGGAATTCCTATTATTAATAGAATTACCGGGGTAAGGATGCGCAGGGTATTCGTTTTAAGCTTAGTAGTTATTTCTTGATTGGTACAAAAAACCTGAACAGAGATATTTCCAATTAGGTCTTTTCTTCTAAATAATCTCACTAGAGGAAGATTGTAATAGTACAATTCATTGTTGGGATATTTGTACTTGAACATATCGAATTGTTCTATATGTTGATCGATATGGCTTAGAACTAAAGCTTCGGATAGAATGCCTGACGCATTCTGATTGACCACTATTGTCTTTTTTATAGTTAACGGGTATATCATGAAGTGGTTTATTCTGGCTTATGCACTTTAACGGTTCAAGCTAAGCACTGTGCAGGTTATAAAGGTTGTTTTTCTAGTCCTGTCAATGTGCTCATTGAGTTTAATACGTAATATTACGTGGAAATAAATAATTGATATTTCGTAATTTTAAATTTTAAGGTTGTTAAGTTAAAATTAAAAAGGAAATGAGAGGAGTTGTATTTATTAGTTGTCTCGTCCTATTTACATTTTGTGGCTATTCTCAAAATACATTTTTGGGATACTTAAATAATACTGAACAAGAGAACGGCAGTACTGTATTTGTTGAAGATGACACAACCTACCTGATCTGCAGTTCGATTGGCTTTGGGGTTGGAGGTATGGCCCTAACTAAAACAGATAAATTCGGTGCCATTATCTGGAGAAAGGAGTATAGCAGTGGAATTGTTTCAGGAGCTCCTTCGATTACTAAATCAGTCAATAATTCTTATTTACTTGTTGGAAGTAGTCAGCCTGTGGGTATATTGGCTATTAATGTAAGTTCTACTGGGGCTATTAACTGGTCAAAAAGATATGAATACCTATGGAACGGAGGTCAACATTTTATGGACGTGATTGAAGTCAGTAATGGAGGGTATTTAATCGCTGCCTCAAGTCCTTTAGCCCGTCCGACAGTTATTCGTATCGATCAATTTGGAGGTCTTCTTTGGGGAAATTTACTTACGGGAGCTACGTCTTCATCATCTCAAGGAATAAATCATCAATGCTCAGTAATTGAAACTTCCACTGGGGACTTCCTCATTGGAACAGTTACGGGCCTCATTGCCTCGGGGCAAAACAACTATAGTGGGACCTTATTTAAAGTTAATCCATCAGGCAATATTGAATGGGTAAATAATATTGGCGGAAGTAATGCTGATGCAATGACTGAGGTTGTGGAAGCTCTAGATGGAAATTATGTGCTCCTAGGACAAACAGAAAGCTACGGTTCAGGAGCTTATGATGTAATTCTTTCCAAATTCGCGAAGAATGGAGATTTAATTTGGTCTAAAACGTATGGAGTCGGAAATGATCAAATTGCATCTTCTATGGTTCAACTTGGAAATGGAGATTTAATAATTGCTGGGGCGACAGGAAATTTATTCACAAGTTCAGGCTATTACGGCATGGTGATGAAGGTGAATAGCTCGGGAAACTTTCAGTGGGCAAACAAAATAGCTAACGCTATGTATGTTAATGACATAACAATCAGTCCCGATAACTCCTTTGTGATTTCTGGAAGCGGATATGCCAATGGTAATTGGAGTGCAGTATATATCGGGAAAATGGATTCTACAGGTTCTTTTGGTTGCGATTTAGATTTGTTTGTTTTAAATGAGGTCAATATAACTCCCACAATTGCTCACAATTATTCAGTCCTCTCAAATTTTACGGAGGCTTCGCATATCAATAATGTCAATGATATCATTGGCACTGAAAATATTATGTGCTCATGGGATCCTAATGCTCCATATATTACTGGGGATGATACAATTTGTGTCGGTGATTCGGTAACATTATTAGTACATAACGAAAGCATTAATTCCTGGTCATCAAGCACATCACCTTCAATTGTACTTGGTACCGACTCTACTATAACTGTTTCTCCATCTCAAACTACCACGTATTGGCATTATGGGACTGATACTACTAGTTTTGTTTTAAACGTGATTTCGATGAATTCATTCAGCCTAGGAGCAGATACTATTGTTTGCGAAGGGCAAACATTTAATTTAAATGCGGGGAACCAATACGCCGATTACTTGTGGAGTACTGGAGATACAACAGAGACGCTAGTTGCTGTTTCAGGATTATACATTGTAACCATTACTGATTTTTCCGGTTGTTCAATATCTGACTCAATTTTTATATCAGTTGACCAATGTACTTCAATCAATGAACCAATTATAACACTTTACCCAAACCCCAATAATGGGCAGTTCAACCTTTCCATATCTGGCTATCAAGAGGATGAAGGTGTTATAGAAATTATTGACGTTGCAGGTAAGTTGGTGATAAGAAAACAAATCAATTTGAACGGCGATAATGATAGCTATCTGCTAACACTTAATGTTTTGAGTGGTGCTTACTTTATGAGAGTTACACTAGGAAATCATACAGAGGTTTTGCGATTTATTGTGATATAGATTTCATTCCGTGAACCATCATCACTAAGATCTGGTTCTATCAAGTTACTCATTTTACTCTGGTACACTTTAGTTAATTGTACATAACACGTTTTGCGGCTCGGAAGTCGTATGGACTTTTTACTGGAATTGAGTTTTAAAGATAAGAATGATTTTCTACCATGATTTATGTTTTGAAACATAAACCCCTTATGCTTTTTAGGTGATGTTAGCAATAGTTAATTTCTATTTCAACGGTTCCGTTTTATATTCCAACCAAATGGATAAAACGCCTTCCGCATTTTCAAATTCAATATCCCCTGTAGTGTTTATTATTGTTATTGACAGATCGCTTGTCAATTTATATTTCGCACGCATTGTGGTGGGCCAAACTGGTCCGGATTGTTGCTCTTGGAGTTCTTTACCATCTACAAAGCACTTTCCACTGATATAATAAGGAGCGACAAATAAACAATGGTCATCATTATCAAGTCCCATAAGTTCGTCCATGCTTTGTCCAACATCTTTGGAAAGGTCAATTCCTAAATCCAGATCAAGGCCATTTAGCAGTTCTCCGATTAAACTTGTTTTTTCTACATAATCAAGACAGTAGGGACAAGTGCAAGTAAATCCATTATGGTTCTTGTAAAACTCTTCAGTCTGAGTTTTATCAACTTCAAGTGTAATATTGTCTAATTCTATTCTGGCCATCAATTGTTGCTAACGTTTTGCAGCTACGCACAGCGCGGGCTTCAAGGTTGTTGTTTCGAAGATAAGAATAGTATTGTTAACACATAAGTGATTTCTCGAAGTAGGTGCCCGCATTGGGTGCAGGTGCGGTTATAGGTAGTCAACTAAGTCAACGCAATAATAACTTGATTGATCGAAGAGAACAAAATGAAGTGGAATAAAGCATGCATGCCAAGTGTGAAAATGAAAGGAAATGTTATTTGATCGGATTTTAGTTTATCATATTCTTTACGCTTCCATTGCCTACCAATTTTTGCAATGTACCTACCTAGAATAAACGTTTGGATTAAGTAGAGAATAAAATATATTACCACAAGCATTGGTGGGACTAGATTGTCTACAATTGAGGAATATTTAAAAATAGGAATGAATGGTAAACCAAAACAAATCCACATAAAAAATGATTGCATGCCGTATGTAGGTAGACCAGAATACATGCCTAGCGCTTTGACAGTAGCCATTATTGGACCTTTAAATAATTCGTGCTTTATTTTCTTTGGCATTCGAGAGTAATTGTCATTACCTATAACGTTTCTCAGCTAAGAAGTCGTAAGGACTGTTTACTAGAAATGAGTTTTAAAGATAAGAATGATTTTCTACCAATATTTATTTTCCGAAGCATAAAACCTTATGCTTTTTAGGTGATGTTATACGTATCTTAAAACCAGTTGATCTCGGTAAAGTTCTGTGTGTTGAATTCAATAATTCTTCTGTACTTTTCGTGTGAATTATGAAAGGCTAAATGGTAGGTGATTTTAATACCATCCATTTTTTCAATTGATAAACAATCAAACGTATCATTTGATTGATAAAATTGATTTTTGTTCTCGTTATAAACGATAATATGAAAACACCTTTGTTTACCTAATCCGAACAGACCTTTCTTTTTGTCGCCACTGTACTTAGATAAAACTAAATTACTTTTGTCTTTGGACAACCTTTCACCATCTGCCAAAAATTTTCCAGGTAATTTTTTATCTCTGAATGTAAGCTCCCCCAAATAAGGACCGTCCATACTGAAAGATTCTTGTACATCGTGATATATTATTCCTGTTAAGGTCATCAATTACGTATAACTTACTTATATGCACAACAAGATACTTAAAATACCCGCTTAACCCACCCTCCAATTCACAATAAACGAATCTAGATCTTCCTGATTATTCAAGTAATTCAGCTCTATTTCCCCCTCAATTGAATAACGATGCTAAGCCCCGAAAAAAGAAAGATAACTGCATATCCACGAATTATAGCTATCTTAAAAAGACGTTCTCACCATTTAACACCTGCGTAGTATGCTCTGGAAATACAATTACCATTGTCCTCATTGTGCGTTTCAACTCACAAACAACGATCAGATTCGCTTTAAGGTGGAAACAGAAGCCAATGAGTTCACTAGCATCAATTTAAAGGCAGCGCCCGGCGAATATGGATACAATTCTGAGGATTCATTGATGTTAACCCCAGGACAAAAAATAAAATTCTATTGCCCGTCTTGTAATTCTGATTTGCAATCGAAAAGTCATCCGCAATACGTTGAGGTGAACCTGAAAGTTAAGGAAGGAATCGTTTTTGAAGTTTTCTTCTCGCCCGTCTATGGTGAACAATTAACATACGTGATGATGGAGAATGAACTTGTGAAATACCACGAAGATTTTTTCGGGAAATTATGAATTCGAAGTTCTGAATTATGAGTTGGAGTCTTAATCAGAGAGTCCTCACGTGAACAATTTAGAATTGGCAAGTATTTCAAAAAAAATTATCGCTTTACAATTTTCGAAACCTGCTGAGAAGTCTCACTCTGCAGTTGAATGTAGTAAATCCCAGAATCTACACCTTGTATATCCACGCTTGTTTCGTTTCCATAAAATGAACTTGATAACACAACTTTACCTTGGGCATTAAAGATTTTCACATCGTATGAAGAAACCAGCTCGTTCGTTTTCAAAACAAAGATTCCATCATTCGGATTGGGATGAATACTAAAAGAATCATTCTTATCAATTTCAGGAATGGAAACACCTGAAGTGATAATGTAATTGTCCAATTCAAGTGTGTCTATACAACCTGTAACAATATCTTCTGCTATCAATAGCGCGTCCCAAATGCCAACCGTTTGATATGTGTGTTGCAGGGTACTTGAATTGTTTACTTCCGAATTTCCATCACCAAAAACCCAAGTAAAGTTGTAATTTGAAGCATTTGGTGTTTGATTCTCAAATGTTACATCAAGAGGTGGGTTTCCAAAAGTGGGATTTGCTTGAGGAGTTAATGAAAAATCAGGAGCTCCGATCCCCACACTAATTGTTTCTTCAACGGGACAGCCCAACGCATCTGTAATTGTTAATGTATACACACCATTGTCAAGCCCTGAAATAGATACTGTTGTATCTCCCGTATTCCATAAAAAAGAAAATACAGCTTGTCCACCAGCAAAAGAAAATACTCCAGCACTTCCATCATTCGTTAAATCGCACGTTTCATCAAAGGCCTCCAAAACTAGATCCATTTCAGAAAATTCATTCACGGTAAAAGAAGCACTCATCGAACATCCAGCAGAATCCGAAGCTGTAACCGTATACATTCCTCCCGCAAGATTTGAAATGGTATCATTCGTTGATCCGCCAGTCCACAAGTAGCTTACTGGACCACTAAAACCTGTAGCATCAACAGAAATAACACCGTTGGATTGACCGAAACAAGTTTCTACCAATTGGGTCGTATCAATTGTTAAGAGAGGACAGTCTGAAATTTTCAATGCCAAAGAAGGAGCATCCATTCCATTCCAACCGCCTACGAACCAATTCCCATCTACATGCACAGGCGAAATAGGTTGACGGTACTCTGCTTCATTTCCGTCATAATCGATTGTGTTATCATATCCAAATGATACAGTCACCGACTCAAATGTTTGGAGGCAAAATAAGTATCGGACATTGTCTTGCAGCGTAAAAGAAGTTCCAAAAGATGCATAAGCTACATCGTCAACTTCATTATTCGATAATGGGTAATGCGTACCGAACGTAAGTAAGTTCAAGTTTTGAAATGCATCGTTGGTAAATGGATCAAATTGGTAACTCGGATCATCCAAATCGACCCAAGCATCATCCCATTGATATGCGTTTACAAATATTTCAGCTCCTGTCAAATCGTTGATTGAAGTATCTGTGTGTGGAATGAAGTACATCCCTTCTACCAACATACTGCTAACATTAGTATCCTGAACCATTGTACAGGATTGATATTCAGTTGTTGAATTAGAAGGATAACTATTTGCCTCTGGAAGCCCAACCAGATCTACATTTGACAATGCCAGCGTTTGATTATTTACCGTAAAAGTTGAAACCAAAACATTATCGAAACCAGAATCATCAACGACTCCCAATACAAGGGTATATGTTAATGTGTAGAGTCCAGCTGGATAAGACCCAATTCCGCCAAGTGTAAAACTTGAAAATTGATATGTATTTCCATTAAATATAGAAACTGAATCTCCAGGATTGATAGACGCGAGGGCTATAGTTTCATCAAAAACATTCCCGCCTGGTCCATCAATAGTAGCTTGAACAGTTGCGTTGTTTTGAATACTTTGCCCGAAATTGTAAATTTCAATACCCAAATCAAATCCATCAAATTGCTCTTCATACGCTCCTCCGTAATTCGAAACTAACGCACTGTTTGAACTTGCGCCTATATCATTCGCAAAAGCGCCAATCTTGTTTCCTAAAAACATTACAACCGGTCCATTCCCCATTTCAGTGACCAATTGCCCCCCGTCTGTGGAGCTGATCATAACCACTGGAATAGTAATACTCAAACCATACGTTCCTCCCGCGATTCCCACAACTGTGGGTTGATTGTTTATTATAATAACTGCTACGGCTCCTGCATTTTGAGCATTTAGAACCTTAAGACTAAACTCGCAAGAGTTACGGTAAATCACGGCAATCTTTCCTGTGAGGTTATTAATGAGCGCATTACACCCTTCCTGAGAAACGGGATTGCCTTGCGGACTTGTACCGCCCGTACCGTCTTCTACTAGCATTATTGTGTCTTGCACAAAAGTACCGGGGATATTGAAATTTGGTGAAGCCCAATCGCCACCAGTCGGATCTCCCCAAGAAAAATTATATGATGATACAATTGG
>JAWUWJ010000006.1:0-9169 GCA_034111925.1 Crocinitomicaceae bacterium | reverse complement strand
AATTGATCCTGAGAGACTCGGTGAGTCGATGGAGAAATTAAAGAAAAAAGACGATCACGATTTTGAATCGACGAGTTCATCGAAAATGGCTCGTAAAGAGCGTTCGTTAACCGTTAAGGATAAGGTGTTTATCAAAGACGGGGAGAAGTGCTATTTCGTTCAATTGTCCGATATTCGAATGCTGGAATCTGACGGGAATTATGTTAAAGTCTACTTCGGGAAAAATCGACCGTTGATCTTAAGATCGTTGAACAGCTTTGAAGAACGACTTGATCCAGAGCATTTCTTTAGAGCAAACCGAAAGTTTATCATCAATCTCGAATGGGTTGAAAACATTGAGAACTGGTTCAATGGCGGATTGCAAGTAGAATTGAAAGGAGGTGAGAAGGTTGATATCTCTCGCCGTCAAGCAATTCGTTTCAAGGAAATGTTGTCGTTGTAATTGAATTTGAGCTACTCTTTGTCGTTCTCAATTAAATAAACACCAGATTCTTCAAGCTTTATTAATCTCAATCTGTAAAGGTTTCCAATTGCTTGTTTGAAGGTTTTCTTGCTCATACCAACAGTTTCGCGAATTTCATCTGGTGCACTTTTATCTGTCAAGGGAATGTATTTCTTAACTCTAAGAATTTCCATTAACTCTCCAGCCGAACCAGCAATTTTATCTCGAGCTGTTAAATCCAAGCGTACATCAAGTTTTCCGTCCTCGCGAACTTTTACGACATAACCTTTGGTGTGTTCACCTCGTTTTAAGTTTCTTGAAATATCATTCTTGAAAATTAAACCGGAGTAGACTCCTTCAACGATGACTTTGACACCTAAGTCTGTCGTGTCGCAAATCATAATGTCTACAAGCTCTTCTGGATCATATTCTTCTTGGCATTCATTCAGAAATTTATTGACTTTGGCAGAGCCGTACAAACGATCCGTTGATTCATCTAAATCCAAATAAATCAGATAGTAACGCTCTTCTTCGAATTTCAGGTTTTGTTCTTTGAATGGAACCATAAGATCCTTTTCAAGTCCCCAATCAACGAAAGCACCATAAAAATTAACCTCCTTAACTTTCAAGTAGGCAAATTTATGCATTTCAATATATGGGCGTTCAGTTGTCGCAACCGCGCGATCCTCAGAATCTCTATAGACAAAGACTTTGACCAAATCGTCAATTTCTAAGCCTTCTGATAAATATTTATTTGGTAAAAGGACATCGTTGTCATTCTCATCCGCAAGGTAAGCACCAACGGATGTGAACCGAAGTATTTTTAGCTCATTAATCTCTCCTATGTTCATCGAGTATTAGAAATAAAGCGACGATGCTAGCTTAGAATTCACTACCAAAAACGGTAAGGCTTCCTTATTCATCATCAAGTTTGGTGCAAAGCTATTAAATTGTGGGAGAAGACTCTCAGTATGATACGCAATTGCTATCATTCCACCATTATTATTTTTCACATGCTCCATAATTCGCTTGCCATAATTGCCCTTTTTAACCATGTGCACTTCGGCATCATTGTCTCGATCCTCGTAAGAATCTTTTACAATTGAAATTCTATTTACGATTCGTTGATTCAGAATTTGATCGGATTGCTTTTCAGCCAATACATGTACTTTTGCCTTTAGCATATGGGCCATGTCACCAGCTATATTGACGATTTGCATGCTTTCCTTCGTCAAATCGATTGGTACGATAACGTTCTCTATTTCTACAATTTTGGTGTCCTTCTGAACCACCAAGAAAGGGCATTCGGCACTTGTGATTACTTTCATCGCATAGCTACCCGTTAAACTTTGCAGTCCACGTTTGCCGTGAGTTCCCATGATAATTAATTGTGCATGCTTTTCTTTTGCAATCTTCCCAATATCTGTAAATATATTTCCAACGCGTGTAAGCGCAGTAATATCAACGCCAATTGGAGCCGTGATTGTTTCTTTGAGCTCGTCTAGCTTTTTCTTCATTACTATTCCTTTCGGTTTGTCTGGAGCCAAATGAAGAAGTAAAATTTCTGTGTGTACATGTTTACCTAGAAATAGGGCATATTCTAAGGCTTTTTGGCTTACAGGGGTGAAATCGTAGGGTACGATGTAAAGGTTCTTGCTCATGGTTCAGATGATTTGCTAGTATAGTCGATTTTAAAATACAAATTATTTAGTCAACCAAGCTGCAAAAATGACTAAACCGTATGTATATTTTAACATTTAATACAAACAAGTTACCATTTCGTTGTCAACAAATTAGACTTTAATAAGAACAGAATTAGTTCTTTTTATTTCGCCTTCTATTTTGTCGTTTCAATTGTCGTTGGGCTTTCTTGCTTTTGCCAAATGTTGATAAGGCATTCGGGTCGCGTTTGTCTCTTCTGTTAATTCTTGCGTCAAGCTCATTTGTCTCGTCAACGGTCTTACTGCCTTCTATTTCTTGTTCTTCTGGAGTAACTGCAACGTGCGCTGTTCCGCCTGCTGGTGCATTCACATCTTCAGGAGTCAACCATTCGTTTTCGATTTCACGTCTTTCCAGTTGACCAGTATCGTTGTTCAGAACCAATAGGGATTGATCCTCACCTTCAGCCTTGTTCACACCAATGACATCTTCTTTTAGAACCCACTTGTTGTTCTCGTATGTAAATGAATCATAAGACAAGTCAGGAACATAGTAAGATCTGAAACTTTTCAAAGCTGGAGATTCAGGAGAAAGGTGATCCATCATTATTCGAGCACGATCTTCTTCATAATTGATGAACATGTTTACCTTTTTTGAATGCTCAAAGAAAACTCTGTACTGTGTTGTCTTTCCAATTTTAAAAACCGGACTTCCCAGTTTGACGTTTGAACCCGAAAAGTACATCACATCGAGTAATTTCATTTGGCTTAAAGAGGAATTGTGATCCCACCCAATCAAAGTATACATTGTTCGTGATCCTTTTTGAATTGGAATTATTTTGTAATAAAGTGCACCGTACCAATTGTCCTGAGTAACCATTTCAGTTGGCTGAGACGGCATTCCAAATGAAAGATCTTTCAATTCTGTATGCAAATATTTTTTCTTTTTCTTATCGAATCGGAGAACGTAGCAATAGTATTCATGGCTTAAATCATCAAGCTCGACATTCCAGTTGATTATCCTAACCAAATTATCTGGACTGTCAATGACACCAACAGTTTGAAGCTTTGTGAATCGATAGTCGAAAGCACCTTGAATATCTACAAATGATTCGAGTTCAGCCTTAAAAGCTAGATTTCGTTCTTTCTTTTCGCCGTTGTTTTCAGCATCACGAAGACGGGTCAATAAACTGTCGAGTCTATCTTCTCTTTCTTCCAGGTTTCCACCTGTTTGTGATACTGCAGCGAAACTGAGTAAAACGATCGATATGGAACTTAATAATTTCATACTACTTGTAACGAATATACAACCAATTTGTTACGAGGTTCAAACCCATTAAATTTAATTTGAACAACGTAGCGTTTAAATAAGAAAAAAGTATGCCAGAATTAATCAGCTCGTTTTGCTTCTGGCCTAGAGTGGAACTGAGGGATTTATAAACCTTTCAATTTAGAAATTGTCTCAGAAGGATTGCCAGATCCAAACACAAAACTACCAGCAACAAGTGCCGTAGCTCCAGCATCAACAAGTTGTTTTCCTGTTTCCAAATTAACGCCTCCATCAACTTCAATTATTGCTTGGCTTCCTGATTGCTCAATTAACGATTTCGTCTGAGCTACTTTTGTGATTGCATTTTGAATGAATTTTTGACCTCCAAAACCAGGATTTACAGACATGATTAAAACCAAGTCTAAATCTTCAATTACATTGTTCAAAACCTCAACGTTCGTATGTGGATTCAAAGCAACACCAGCCTTCATTCCATGCGACTTTATCAATTGAATTGTTCTGTGTAAATGAGTGCAAGCCTCATAATGAACTGTCAAGATATCAGCGCCTGCGTTTGCAAATTCTTCCACGTATTGATCCGGATTTACGATCATTAAATGAACGTCAATAGGTTTCGTAGCATGTTTGCTGATTGCCTTTAAAACGGGGAATCCAAAAGAAATGTTTGGAACGAAAACACCATCCATTACATCGATGTGAAACCAATCCGCTTCAGATTGATTGATCATTTCTACATCTCGCTGAACGTTTGCGAAATCACAAGATAAAACTGAGGGTGAAATTATCGGCATAATTTTTTTTGAGCAAATCTACCGAATTTTTGCGTTTTACTCACGCATTATTTTGAGGTATTCTTCATCCCTTCCGTAGATGTCCAAGTAGGTCACCATTCGCTGTTCTACGCTTGCAACAGATACATAGTCGATGTAAATTGGAACTCTTTCGATCAATCCAACTTCAATGTTTACTGAACGGGCCAAAAGACTGTCCAATGTATCAGAAATCACATCGTTTCTTCTGTATGGAATTGAATCAAAATCGAGGATAGCCTTGGCCAAGGCAACAGGGTTTTGTGTTCGCATGCATCCGTGAGAATAAGCTCTTACATCGGCTCCAAACAAACCTTTACTCGGTGTGTCATGGAAATAAACACTATGTTCATTGTAGAAATCAAATTTGATAATTCCAAGGCTGTTTCTCGGGCCAGGTTGTTGTTGAACTCTATATGGAAATGCATTTTGACGAATTGATTTCCAATCCACCGTTAAAGGATCAACTTCTTCGCCTTTTTTCAAAAGTTTGTAATCGTGCAATGCTAAATACCCAGAATTTCGTTTTAGCGCAGGAAGGATCTCTTTGCTCGAAATGGAGTAGGGCACGTTCCAATACGGATATACTACAATCTTTCTAAGGTTTGATTCCAATTCAGGTGTTTGGTTCTCGTATTTCCCTACAACGATGTTATGATCACTTTGAACACTGTCGTCTACAACGAATCGCAGTTTGTATTCAGGAATATTGATTCGAATGTACTTCTCTGGGTAAATACGTTGGGATCGAATTTTGTCCAACGCTAAAATCACACGCTCTACTTTTCGAACAGTGCTTTCGTTTAATGCTTGCGAAGTATATTTACCGATAACACCGTCCGGTTTCAATCCATTGTGTTCCTGAAAGACAGTAAGTGCTTTTGTTACGCCCAAGCTATCTTCGATTCCCTTTTTCAAATACCCTTTGGATACAAGCGCCACTTGAGCTTTTTTGATAGCCATTGTCGTATCGTACTTGATGGACCGAACATCAAACGTAGATGTGTCGAGTGGATAAGCATCCGTAAATTCTATTAGACCCTTATAAATCACCTTGTAATTCGCATCGGCTGGACCGTACTTCACAAATTGCTGACGAATATCCGTTGAATCATCGAAAATGAAAAGTTGATCCAATTGCGATGCGGAAGTAAAATTCACTTTCTTTTTCTTTTTCCCTTCATAATCAATGATTCCATTTTGCAAATCATTAATGGTTTGAGAAGCCGCTACAGTCAGCCATAATTCATCTTGAATGAAATTTTCTGTTGCGCCGTATTTAATTCGATTTTGAGGAAGCCCAAGGGCGAAAGTGTCTTGCAATGCTGTTTTTAGCTTTTCTCCTTCGACCGTTAATGCTGATTTGTCAATCCAACGCGGTTTGTAGTTTCTCTGTTTATAATAACTTGTTAAATAAGACAAGGCAGATTGGTCAAGCCCGATAGATTTTAGGTAGTCCGAAGAAAGTGCTTTTTTGATTTTTTTATCTACCGGAATATTTTGAAGCTCAAATGATTGAATTTCTTCTGCCGATTTTTCCGGCTCAGAACAGCCAAAGATAACCAGTAGGAGTATACCAAGTGTGAGTAGTGATTTCATAGTCAAATGTATTCAGAATTCGTTAAAATCATTAACTTTCCGTATAAATATCATCATAAGATAAGGTTTAAATGGAGTTTAATGTTCTAACTGTTATTTTAATAATAACAATTTTAGTTTCTATAAAAGCTTTCAGCGACAATAGTTTGAAAGAAAGACTGATGTATATCCCATACGATGTCAAAAATTACAACAGTTACATTAGAATTTTTGGTCATATGCTAATCCATGCGGATTATGGGCATTTGGCATTCAATATGTTTTCTCTTTACTTTTTAGGAAACATTTTATTGAGCGCAGAAGGAGGGATTTATGTAGGCGTTAGTGATGGCTTAATTTTCGAATATGGAGCCGTTAAGGGGCAAGCACATTTCGCTATTTTATATGTACTAGGTGGTCTTTTTGCAACCTTGATTCCGTATATTAGACATCATGACAATATAAATTATAAGTCTTTGGGCGCTTCGGGTGCTGTTTCTGCGGTTGTTTTTGCAGCGATATTATGGAATCCAACTGTTAACCTGAACCTTTTGTTCATACCTATTGGCATTCCAGCTTATGTTTTTGGACCGCTCTATTTGGCTTATGAATTTTATCAAGACAAAAGAGGAAATACTGGTGTAGCGCACGATGCTCACATTGGAGGAGCCATTTTTGGGGTTGTTTATGTTTTAATTATTAATATTGATAAGGGGAAAGAATTCCTCGGGATATTCTTTTAAACTATGCTATACGTAAATAGTAACGGAACTATATTAGAAAATGATGGACCTACTATCCAAGCGGGAAACCGTGGTCATTTGTATGGAGATGGCGTATTTGAAAGTATTCGAATAATTCGCGGTAGACCAGTTAACCTTACCAATCATATTCTTCGCATGCTGGAAGGCGCAAAGATGATTAAGATGCGTCCTGCGAATTATCTCAACGAATCTTTTTTTGCAGATAAAATAAGCGAATTACTTCAGAAGTCTGGAATTACCGAAGGCGGTCGATGCAGAATTTCTTTAGACAGAGCCATGGGAGGGACGTATTCACCAGAATCGAATGAGGTTGAATATTTCATGGAGGTTTATCCAATGCAATCCAATAGCTTCAAATTGAACCAACGCGGTTTAGAGGTTGACTTGTACACGGACTTGAAGAAGCCGAAAAGTAAACTATCCAATTATAAGACGAAGAATGGCTTGATTTATATTCTTGCTGCCATTACCGCTAAAGAAAAAAACTTGGATGACTATTTAATAACGAACAGTCAAGGTGGTGTTTTGGAAAGCACATCCGCCAATTTATTTGTTGTAAGCAATGGTGTTTTATATACACCAGGTCTTGAAGAAGGTTGTTTGGCTGGAACGATGCGGATGCAGGTGATTAACCTTGCTATTAAAAATGGCATTAAGGTGTATGAGTGCAATGTATTGCCTCAAAACTTACTTGTTGCAGATGAAATATTCTTAACGAATGCGATTAAAGGAGTAATTTGGGTAAGCGGCTATCGAACAAAACGATATTTTAGCACAACAGCAAAGAAATTGATTGATCTTCTAAATGAAAAATGGAAACCACAATTTTAATTTCATGAAGAAATTATTGCTTCTGACATCATTTTTCGGGTTTTCGTTCGTCGGACTCTCTCAAGATTCCACGCACGTTGAGTACGATTCTATTTATGCTCAACAATTAGGTGCTGATGATTACGGAATGCATCAATACGTTATGGCGTTATTAAAAGCAGGCCCCAATCGAGATAAATCGAAAGAAGAAGTTGCCGAATTACAAAAAGGGCACATGGCGAATATTAAACGTCTGGCGAATGAAGGGCTCTTGGTATTAGCTGGACCTTTTTTAGATGATGGTGACCTTAGAGGGATTTATATATTCGACGTTAGGACTATAGAAGAAGCACAAAAATTAACAGCAACTGATCCTGCGATTGAATCGGGATTGTTGATAATGGAATTGCATCCTTGGTATGGATCGGCAGGGCTTATGGAGGTTCAGGAGATCCATAAAACGATCGCTAAGATTAAATTCTAATAACAATTTTTCACATTAAATAGGTTTGGAACTCGCTTTGAATCCGTACTTTACCGTGAATTTAATTAACCAATAAAAACACTATGAAATTTTTAAGATTTGTTGCGCCTGCCATATTGTCTCTTGCATTATTCTCATGTTCGGCTGAAGCTGATACTGATGATAAGGAGGACGACAAGAAAACTGCGAAAACAGAATGCGCTGCTGACTGTGAGAAAGAATGTTGTGCTAAGAAAGAAAAATGTGGTGATGACTGTGAGAAAGCATGTTGTGCACAAGACGCACATTCTTGCACTGAAGAGTGTGGAGATGATTGCAAAGCAGGACATTCACATGATGAAGCTCACGTATGTACTGATGAATGTGGCGCGGAATGTAAAGCAAAAGCAATGGTAGATGATGCCAAAGAGGTAATGAATGACACAAAGGAAATGGTGAAAAAGGTTGATTTGCCTACTAGTACTATGTAAGCTTTCAAAGCTTAATTTAATATACTAGCGTTCTTTCCATTTTGGAGAGAACGCTTTTTTTTGAAAATAGAATGGACGGAAAACAACGAAAGGATATTGAAATAGGGGCATACGTTGCAATTGTGCTAAAAGAGGATCAACGCTCTGGTGCTTTGACGGAAGGGAACGTGAAAGACATCTTGACTAAGTCTAGCTTTCATCCGCACGGAATAAAAGTGAGGCTGGACGATGGGAATGTTGGGCGGGTTAAAGAGATTATTGAATAATAATTAATTACCATGGTAGATATGTATAGAAAGTTATTATATTTGAAATTCAAAACAGAAACAAAACAATAGAGGTATGGGTAAGATATTGGCATTTTCAGGGAGTAACAGTAAGAATTCTATCAATCAGCAATTGGTTCATGCAACTGGTGAATTGGTTGAAGGGCATGAGGTTGAAGTAGTTGACCTAAGGGATTATGATGCTCCCATTTATGGAATTGACTTAGAAGTAGAAAAAGGAATTCCTGCTTCTATGAAAGCCTTGAGCGAAAAAATGAAATCGGCTGACGGTTACATTATTTCAACGCCCGAACACAATGGATCAATGAGTGCATTGTTGAAAAACACGATTGATTGGCTCTCAAGAATTGAACAAAAGGCATTTCAGAATAAACCGACTCTATTCATGAGTGCATCTCCAGGTCCAAGAGGAGGGATTGCTGCTTTGAGTCACCTTGTAGATGTAATGCCATATCGAGGAGCAGAAATTGTTGGACATTATGCATTGGGTAGTTTCGGAGAACATTATAACGAAGGCAAACTAGATGCAGCAACAAAAACGGAAGTAAAAGTGATCGTTGAAAGTTTAATAAACGC
>JAWUWJ010000005.1:0-42578 GCA_034111925.1 Crocinitomicaceae bacterium | reverse complement strand
AGTCAAATTGGTCACTTCTCACTTGAAAACATGACAGAGGCAAGGTATGATGACTTGTATGTGGTTTTAGCGACTGCTGTGGAGTTTGGTTTGGGGCAGAAGGTGAAGAGACGGTAGAATTAATATTTAACAATAGTAATCGCTCCCTTTTCTCCTGTGGCAATCAAAGTATGCCCATTAGAACTTACGACCCTGATCTTATCAACTCCTTCCGAAAATTTTGATTTTATTGACAGACTTGATTCAAGGGAATATCCAAGGGATGGAATTCCGTTCAGCAAGTTCAATTTAGAAGCTTCATTTAATTCAGTAAATGCATCATTTCCGATAAGATTGTTGTAGACTTTATTGGAAGAACTCACTATTAAGTTAATTCCCGAATCGCTAACATAAGCTCCCTTGATATGAGAAATCGTCTTTCCCAAAGAAGCAGTAGTTGTATGCGTTTCAATTTGGTTATTTTTTGAAAAAATAGTTGACCATATCTTTTCAGCTTCATTTTTCTTTTTACTTAGTCCATAATAAAGTAAATACCCGTCTATCATGGTACAATGATACATGCTATTTAGAGTGTATAATCGCGTTCCGCTTGATGCCGGTGTTGACATGGTCCCTAAACTTCCACCTGCCTGATATGACCAATTGTCAAAGCGCAAGTAATTTTGATTGATTGTCAAATCGTCATGATTGGATCCGTGTATGTGATCAACTCTTTTGCTTCTCGTTAATTGATTTGGTGCCAATTCTGGAAAAGCTACATTGTCGATGATTGTCTGTTGATCAAGACTTTCCAAGTCAATCGATGTTACATGGCAATGAACCTTTTCAGCATCAGTAATTAATTGTGAGATTATAACTTTTTCACCATCGATATGAACGATTCTTGGCGTGCTCGACTTTAAGCTGACCCAATCTTTTTCTTCCACCGCGTATTTCAATTTGGTACCGCTTGGTCTCAATTTATTATCAAACTTGATCAAATAGTATTCAGTGACTATCGAATTATCCTCTCGAACTTTCCTTTGACTGAATTCAACATAAATATTGGTGCTTTCCATGAAGCAATATTCCATTATGTAGATATCATCATCACTTTTAGAATTGAATAGGTGCCCGACTCCCGGTAGTGTTATAATTTCTGAAGTTCCCTTCGCAGCATCAAATTTTGTTATGTTAAGATTGGCCAATCTCGACTCCGTCGATTGTGAAATATAATAGATGGAAGAGCTCGTATCAGACGGGCTAATAAATCCTCCATGGCGACTTGGAAGAACAAATTTAATTCGAGAATTTTCTTGACTGTCTTTGAAAACAACAAGTTCTTGTTGAATAGACCATGGGTTCTCTGCATTTATCAAAACGAACCCGTCCTTAACTGGGAAAAAGTTCGTTGTCATCATGTTGGAATATTTTTTATCCAATTTCTCTAGTTTCGTCGATGAATTATTCGTCTGAGAAAGTAATGGGGTTGAGATGATGAAAAAGAAAAGTATCGAAAAGAAAATTTTCATTATAAAATAATTAGTTTGGAATAAAGATAGGGATACTGGATGATTCAACAATCATAGCAGTCGCAAATGAGGACGATTAACGAATCAGGTGAAAAAACAGTAAAAACAAGAGCGCCCAAGCAGTATATCCTGGGCGCTCTGTAAATTTTTTTTATGTCTTTTTGACGCTGTGAGTTTTAAAGCGAAGACAGCTAAACAGCTTTTTTTCACGAGCTCCAGGATCGAAAAAAAGGCTGAAATAGGCTTTTACTTTCAATTTAACATTCCTTGTTTGGAATACGTTTCCGCAGAAGTATAAGAACTGCGGAGCGGGGGATTAGAATTTAACAACAGAAATCGCTCCTTTCCCCACTTTAGCAATCAAAGTATGTCTATTAGAACTAAAAACCCTTATTGGAGTTACTGTATTAATAGGTCAGTTTAGTTAAAATAGTTGAGCAAGCATTAACTTTTTAAATTAGACGAATGAAAGCAAGAAAAAGTTCAGAATAGAACACGAATTAATAACCAAAGGTAATCAGCTGAGAGTTAAAAGAGTTTGGTTTTCGAGTATCTAACCAAGAGTTACTCTATTGATGAAATCAAATGATATTCAAAGTAAGACTAGAAAGAAGTAAGAGAAGGTACAGCCTTTTAAGAACGAACTTGTTTTCAGTGTGACTGGTGTCATTTGGTACTATGGTTTTGTCCTCAAAGTAAACAGTTATTGAATCGAAGATAGCATTGTTTTCGATCTTTCTCAAAATTGTGTCGGCGAATAATATATGGTGTCACATTTCCAAAATTAATCTCGGATTGGCCAGTCAAAATGCAATTGAGCTTCAATTGTGATTGGTCGAATTAGTAATAGAAAGAATAACAGTTTAGAACAATAAGTACAAAATTTTAGATTCTCTCAAAATACTATTTAAGGCAATTGACTAAACGAAATTTGTTGAGTAACCTTCTCTTCGAAATTCAGTTTAGACATTATAGTAAGTACTCCAAAATCTTGGAGATGAATTCGTATGTCACCAAATTCATCCTCATTGATTGACGATATTATACGTTCCTTTTCAGAATCTTTAAAAATGTCCGAAATATTTTCAAAAGAACCTAGCTCAGGAGCTTTATGAACAAGTATAAGCTCAATTCCATCGAAGGAAATAAAGTCACTATTTCTTTCGGAGCTTTTGAATACAAGATCTATACACCCATCATATTGATTCGATTCTTTATAAAAGAGGTCACCAATTTTAAAATTTATCATAAGTTAATTTAATTAGAGATGTCTATTAAAGGATTATCAATACTTCAGGTGATCCAAAATTTATGAATTAAGCTTTTGATGAGTTTCACCCAAAGAGTCCAATAATAAATCTCCTACAACAATAAAGGAGTCCTTTTCAAATTTAATATATACAAATTATTTATCCGTCCAAACTTCTAAAATGAACAATCCTATTCCAATAAAATCTGCAACTTTAAAGTTCTTAAATTTAATTCAATGAATTAATTTAACAAAACCTCCCATGCTCATTTCGCATTGCCCTTCAGATGTTTTAAAACAAATTTTATCACCTTCATTTTTTGGAAGAAAAATTTCAACAATTAATTCTCTTTTCATAATTAAATATTAATCTTTTCTATGAATTCTTCTTAGTTTACTAATTCTTTTAACAAGAGGAAGATAACTATTATTGTGGACTAATATTTTGCTAGTTGTGATAAAATAATTTTCGTTTGCTTTAACTTGAAAGTTATAAACCTCTGTACTTTCAGATATCACTTCACTTTTTTGCACTGTCACAACATCATCATTATTTACAAAGACTTGATCTCCGATAAAATAAATCAAAGAATCAGAGATTTCAATTGTCTTCTCGTGAGTGGCTTCCTGTTTTTTCCACTTTTAAAGTAATACCCTTCTACCTTCCAATCGCCCTTAATTTCGGACAGCTTTTCTTTGCCAAAAAAACAGGGTTCTCGCAGCCTCTGTCTGTCTTCAACTTTGTGATTACAGAATTAACATCTTGAGCCTGTAAAATCAAACATCCCAGAATCGTTAAGCGGAACTTCATGAATTAAAGAACGCTGGAACTGAAGCGTAAAAAAGCCTTCGCGATTCGAAACTCGAAGACCGAAAAGCGAGCCTTACTCACTAGGACGTCACTGAAACTTATTTAGTCGATTACCATATGGGACTCGATGATCTGCATGAGGTCGATGGATCACTCAGACGGGGAGGGGAGAGTCGGCAGAAATATGATGAAGCAGCAGAAGAATACAGAAGGTATTTGATGTTGAATTTACTGCATCTAGATCAGAGCATCGTCCCGAATTTGGCGATTGGTATGATTTTGCATTATCCTTATTTTGAAATGCAGGGGAAGGCTGATGAGAAGGAGCATTGTTAATGCTTTTGATCAGACGAAGTTGTTGCATGAAAAGACGTTTGCTATCGAAATGGAAGGGCCCGACTAACTGCCTTTTTTCAGTCTAGGGACTAGTGATTATTGAATATTAGTTCCCGCTGGCTGTTTGTATAAGTAAAGTAGAAAAACGAACTAACAATCATCGAGTTTCAAATTGTTTAAAAAAAATGGTGTTTGAATTCTAACACCATTTTTTTTCGTTAAAATTAATTTTGATTCAAAATTGCATTATTCTTGACAGCTTTTTTATTAACGGGAGCCTGAACGCACAACATTGTATAACTCATTAAAACGAGAAATTCGAATTCATTTTTGTTCAAATACTCCTTCTCATTTAAAAGAAAGATTTGATTATTCATTGATTCCGAATCGAAAGAACCATTCACCTCGATCACATTACTTAAATCGTCGCGCATTATTTTTTTGTCAATGCAAAATTGCTTGTTATCATCACAATGACCTTTTACAATATTGTTTTGATACAACTTATACATTGTATTAAGAACCTTTTTACTCTCCTTTATTGTAAAGTCACTCCCATCTACTTTTTTTACAAATCCAAAATCCTTGTAAATCGAATTGCAGTTGCCCGATGATATCATTTCATCTAAAGCTTCTTTATAAAATTTATCGTTAGAAGAATTCTTCTTATCAATACGCTTTTTAAATTTCAATATGTCAACATCTGTCTTATTAGATATTTCAGTATTTAACTTGTCAACATTTATGAAGTCATTAGGTTCTTCGATTGAAGTACAAGAATACAAACCAACAATCAAGACACTCGCTATAAATATTATTCTATTCATATTTTAAATTTAATCTTTTTCAAGATACTTTGCATATTTCTTTATTATTTCTGAAGGTAAATCAGAATCACTGAAAGGAAGGGCATCATCTGTGCCAATATCTTCATCTGTCAATCCATAATTCTCTACTAAGAAATTTACAAATTTGGCAAATTCAGTAACATCATAAAAAGTGATCTCGATGAAACAAGTAAGTTGGTTCATTGGTGGGTCTCCCCAATTAAATATTGCAATTTTATAACCTTTAGGCGACCCTGCATTGGCTAGTCCACCGGCAAGAGTTCTTCTTTCATCCCAGATCTTGATATACCCCATGTGAAAGTCCTTCTCTATTTTTTTCCCTAGAGAAGTTTCAAATTTACCTTGAAAATCTCCTCTAAAACGCTGTCCTCCAGCATAGAACTCTCCAGCTAAGGTTATATTTTCCTTATAGTCAAACTGCGGTGCTTCGTACCCTACTCCTGCATCATCGTATCCACCCATTCCTAAATATGTAAATGCTTGATGTAATTTTTCTGATACAATTTCTTTTTTACCTACGTAAGCATTAAAGTATTGATGATGGCCTTCTTCTCCAGATTTCCCAGTCCAATATCCCGTAAAATTACCTTCGTTATCAAATCTAGCAGTGTACTTTTCTCCATAATGGCCATAAAATGACAATACTTCACCTTCAGTAACGTTCTTGTATACTACTCCAGTTTTGCCATTTCCAATATAGTTATTGCCATCATAATCTTTAAATGGAGTCACTTTCTTACCATTTTGTGGTACATATAACGTCATCCCTCCAACACCTTTTTTCTTTTTTGTTTTTTGAGGTGTTGTTTTCCATGCCTCTATGTCTATTGGGTCACCAACTGGTTTTCCTTCAAGACCGTAAGGGTCAGTGAAATAGATAGGGTTATTATTAAACGCTGCGTATGGGCTCATGTATGGGTATTTACTCATCAATGGATCCAAACTCAACCATCTACCCAATCTCGGATCATATTGTCTAAACTCAGTGGTATAACTACTCCCAATGCCTTTCACTTCATTGTCCCTTTCCATTCCATTGAATGCATAACGATATATACTCATTTCAATTGGATTATGAGACGTTTGAACTGTAGATGAAATCACTTCACAGATTATAAAATTATCCAGTGTCATCGTTGCCACAGCTCCCATTTTAACGGCATCCAATTTCTCACCTGAAGCTAAAGTAATCTCATGCTCATGGTGTCCTTGATATGCCGTAGTCAATTGTTGATTTTGCACTAAACCACCGTTATTTAGGTCTATAGTAATTGGAGGATACACAAAGTTTCCAGATCCATCATCAGCTGCAATAACTATATCAAAACTGATACGAATTGTTTTCCCATCCGTTGATGTTGATTCAGGTGCACTTAATGTTCGAACTGACTCACCGAAATCGCCAACAACTAAAACGCCATTGCTCTGAGTGTTGGCGTCAGATACATTTACCCAACCCTCAGTGTCTCCTGTAGTTTCAAAGTAATCTTCAATAATTAAGTTACCGCATTCGTCGAATACAAGATCGAACGATCCAGTTCCAGGCATAGCCATTCCAAACGGGTAATAATCGCTAGTCATAAGCACAACTGCTTCAAAGACGCTAGATGACCCAGTTGCTGCAACTACCTTTCGATCGGATATTACCGCTTGTACATTGCCTAAGCGGTTTGTGCATTCGAAACGTTTCAATCCAACTGTATTTTCAATAACATCGTCTTCAATAGGAAGTTGAACGATATCGTCAAAAATAAGCTCTCCAGACTTAAGCATTCCCAATCTCTTTGGACCATAGATGTGTTGCTCATCAAGATATGCACGATTTGCACCGTTCGGATCCATTTCCACATCATACACTGCCATTATCTTTCCACTTGCATCATGAGTATAATAGGTATACTTCCAAAATGCTTTTTGAAGTAAGTTTCCATTTACTCTTGGTTTCTCAATTTTAAGAACACGAACACCAAACGGATTGTAAACAAATTCAACTTGGGAAGAAGCCAGATCATTTGTAGCTCGAACAATAGATTTTATTTTTCTGTCGCCACTTCTCCATTCTATGGATAGAATTCCTTCAGAAACATCTTTTGTCAATTGCCCCAATTCATCGTAATTATAATTATAAGTGGCCATTCCTCCTTTAATATCTCCCACAGCAGGATCTACGGTTGAATCATCTGCTCCATTATCGTCTACGAAATTAAGGCGGTTACTTTTTTGCGCACTGAAAGGGTTATTTGCTCCATCCAAGCCTATGTAATTGTATTCAAAATCATCCATCAACAATCCGGAAGCAAGTGTTCCATTTCGTTGTAAAAAGTCAATATTTCCATTCTTATCATAGCTGTAATCAGTGTAATAATCCTGAGTAGCAGTCATATTTGACCAACTATTATCAGTATTCACATTATAGTAGTTCGTCATGGATTTTAAACGTTGTAATTGGTCATAACGATACGCATTACCCATTGTTGTCATTCCATAAATACTATTAACAACATGACTGATGTTTCCATTATAAAGCTTCGTAGTCCCTAGTTCAAAAGCATCTGTTTCTTGACGCGTCATTTCCATAGTAGAATTTCCAATGGAAACATAATCTCCATCATAGTAGCCCATTGAATAAGCGTTTACATCTGCTGCGAATAAAGTGTGAATATTTGTATTGTTTAAATAACCACCAACACCATCATGTCCCATATCATTGTTTACATCTAGTGTAGATGCATTCATTCCTTTCATCCAACCATTAATCGTATAGGCAAAATCACTTCCTTGTACTTTCTGGTCTCCTGTCTCGATACGAGATAGTTTTCCAAAATCATAATAGAAATATTTTGCTTCTTGAGAAAGATGCACACCATCTGAAGATGTATATACTTCTTGTATTCTATTCAATTCGTCGTAATGGTATTCATGAATGAACTGATCCAATTTACCTTCTTGATATATGACTTTATATACATTACCTGAAACCAATTTAAATTCATATTGCGTTGACTTAACGTCCTGCTCAACTGGAGCCAACATAGGAACATCTTGAATTTGTTCAATTACATTTCCATGTTGATCATAAGAATAATATGTAGCAGATTCATAACTGTCCATAGGACCTGCAACTGGATAGTAGAAGATAGCTGCTACGCGCAGACGTAAATTTTCTTGTTCTCCACTTGCAAACAATGGGTCAAAGTAAACAGGAGATACTGAACGATCATATTGTGTAAATGTCATCTCCGAAGTCGTTCCTGCATTCACCCAACTCGTAAAGGCTGAATTGGTAACATCATCTGTATTTACTATGGCTTCTGTTAAAGGAACCGCTTGCGTAACTTGTCCTACCCAGAAAACTCTTCCCTGAGCATCATACATCGAATAACTATATTTGGACGCATTTGCCTGAACAGGATTTTGAGAAGCAACTAGTCTTCCATATCTATCATACCAATATTTAGTATATCCTTCTTGATCAGGATTCGTAGTCGTAACCAATCTGTTGTATGAATTATACTCATATACTGTTTTATATTCATGATTTGGAACGTTAGGAATTTCGGCATTTCGATTAGCATCAACACTAAATGCATTAAAACTTAGATCAACTCCTTCTGGAGAAACTGTTTGAATCAAATTACCTGCTTGATCATAATAGAACAATGTGAATTCGTATAAATTACGCTGTGATGTTTCATCTAATGTTTCCGTGGCAAAAGCAGTTGCACATTGGGCTAAATAATCATCAATGAATTCTTGCTTTTTATCATCAAGTGCAGCTTGATACGTTTCTAATGAAATCGCATTCAAAGCAATTAACTCCTCAATGTAACAGTCACTTGTGATTATCTGACCGTTAGGTGAATCACACAGTTCTTGATTATTCACACCACAGAAACAATTCACTAAGTCAAAATCAGATGTTTCCCCATAGATTAACTCTTCTGTAATTTGTCCACAAGAAACTATTTTTGCTACCAATGTAAACTCATCATTCGTTGAACACGGAACAGGAGTTAAGTCATATACGCTTATGATATCATCAAAATCGAAAGTTGAACCACCCGGAATAGTTAAAGTAACGTTTCCAGATCCAAAATTCATTGTGAGATCATTTCCAGAGACAGTACCATCGTAGGGAGTCCCACCTATGATACCTCCAATGGTAGAGTTAATAAAAACGATATTATCTGAAAGATCTACACTAGTACTTGTTAATTGACCTCTTCTTGTAATAACATCAATTAGATCGACAAAAACTGGAGCCAATTGGGTATTGTAACAATATGGATCATTCGAAGTAGAATTACAAGATTCAATAAACGATTCATACGCATCCGATGATAAGCTGTATCCAAGTGAGAAGTTCATATAATTTTCAAGTAATACTTCAAAATTAGCATCTGTCTCAACTCCTGGGAACTGTATTAGAAAGGCATCATAAAGACCTTCAATTGTTATACAGTCTGAACAGCGTTCTATATAGCCACAAGCCAATTCTTCTGGGACAGTTATTCCAGAAGCAATTAAACTATCTTGAGCTGATTGCAACCAGCCTGCTGTAAGAACGGAAGGAGTCCAAGATACTCCATGATGTTCAGAATATTCTTGGTCACAAGCACACGCCAAACTATTCGCTAAGTCATATGAAATTCCTTCATTGGCCGCTAACATTTCAACAACACTAGTTATGGAAGGGTCAGTATTTATGGCAAAATCAAATTGGGCTCTAAGGACTTTATTACATACACAAGTATCCAAAGGTTGATAAGCCGCTTGTTGAATAGACATGCCTACCGGTGCTGGATTAGAAATTAAATAATGACTACATTCAAGAGTTTCGTAATTCACCCCTAAAACATCCTCTAATACATCTTCAAAACTATTATATCCACTTGCAGTGTAAACTCCAACAGGTAATGTAGAAGAACCTAATGGATTGGAAAGATCGCACCCTTCTGCACATACTTCTATAAAGCCTGCGTGAATAGCTGCGTAATTTGAATTACTCATATCCCAAGGACCAGATCCTACCAAACATCCTGAAAGCGATTCCAACCAGAAGTCTGCTTGTGAAGTGCAATAATCTTGACATACTAAGATTGTTTGTGATGATATAAAGTTATTGACTCCTGCAGAAGTAGTTAAATCAGTACCGAATGGAACTGGAACATTGTCGTTGTAGAAATTACTGAATCTCGGAATCATGTCTAAATACAACGCAAAGGTTGTAGCAGAACAAGGTCCTTCAGCATCTGGAGTCAAATTTGTTAATCCATTTGTTGCAGGAACACCATCTAAATCCGTCCAATCAGAGTGTTGGTATGCATTTAAACAATCGAAATCTGCATCAAGAAAATCCTTCCAACGATCATCTTGGAAACATGCATTATTAACAAGTCCACAGCCTCCGCCCATCAAATTTGACGGGAACGTAACGTATGCAGTTTGTGCAAATAAATAAGCTCTATCTCTAAGAGTTGCATATGCTTGCTTAAATTCTTGCCAAATTAACTCTTGGTTACAATCATCTAATGAAACAGTTGCAATACAGGCTGTAATCCCAGCAAATGTTGTTTCTTGTTGACAAGCAGCCTGCCAGATTGCGTATTCCCATATAGTTAAGGTTCCGGTAGTTATACCGCTCTCAATAACTTCGTAATACTGATCTAAACTAGAGTTATGGAAATCAACTTGCCCTTGAATTCCTGAATAATCCATTACTGGAACACAGGTGTAATTTTCGGCTGCCCATAACGCAAGGTTTCCTGTAAAATAACCAGTCGTAAAAAAGTCATCAACGATAGCTGGAGTATTATTACATGCTGCAAAGATTGCTGGTAAAGTTGCTGTGCCAAGTGGTGAAAACAATCCACTTGCGCAAGCCTCATCAAATGATTGTGCTTGATTAAATGCTTCTGAGTAGACATGAAAATCTGAACCATGTTGCTCACAGAATTCTAAGTAACAATACTCAGGATGATATGTAATTAAGGCTTCTCCCCAAGCCTGTTGTGCATATGCAACGAAGTCAACTATTGAAAATAAATCTTCTGGATGAACGAATTCATTTCCACTTACAGTTACGATAGTAGCCCCTAAATCAACTGCTGGAGAATAACCTCCACCAACTGGTGTTACAAGAATGAGTGCTAATGATCCATCATCGTTTAAATAGTCGCCAACAGGATTTTTCCAGTCTGCCAATACAGTAGGAGCAGGGATCGTTAAGTTAAAAGGTAATTGATTAAGAGGATTGTAAATCGACAAAGGATGAACAGATGGGTCTATTGCTCCAGTACCAGAGTTAATGGCTCCATATTGACCTCCAACTGCCATGTCTGCAATTAATTGAATTCTTTTTAGATCACAGTAAGCCAACCCTTGTACTGTTCCACTGAAAGGGTCACAACCAAAATCAGTGTTATCGTAGAGGGAGTTATAAATAGCATAATAGTCTGGCTTACAACTAGGGTCTGCATTATCAATGTATTCACACCAGTACAACTCTGCCATCTCATCATTGACCTTTAATGTTTTTGAAATAGCATATTCTCCAGGTTCAAGAAAAACCAATGCTTGTAATCCATTTTCATAAGCATTTAAGTCACAAGCCTGATCAATTACAAAACCATTTATTACTTCTGTATACTCGTATATCGGAGTTGGTTGTGGACAATCTGTTCTAACTACACTAATTTCATAGGTATAATGGCAATCAAAACAAATTCCATTTATACAAAGCGCATCTTCAAAAACCGCGGGATCAAATTGATGATCCAATGTGATCTCCTGAGCATCCAATATTGCTCTATTATATGTATAGGAAGCAATCAAAGGATCTAAATTATTGTCATCTCCATCGTTATACACTTCAACAGATTCAATTGCTCCACCGGTATTATTTGGTAGCGCATCGATACCTGCCGGACTAGATCCTGCCATGGCATTTGCAATAGTTCTACCAGCTAAATCAGTATACTCAACATAAGCTTGACCATTTTGGTCAACAGTATATGTTTTTTGATAATGTTCTTCTAGACCTACTTCTGTTCCAAACAATTTATTCAATTCAGTTTGAGTCGGTGTTTCATATAATAATTTGGTTCCGTGAACAGAAGTTTGTAATTCCTTTCCAGCAGATCCAACTTCTCGCACTCTACCTGTCGGATCATCTAAATAAACAGCCTTACTAAATGGATACCCTTCAGCATCCGGAATATTTGCATTAGCACCGTCTTGGTCTAAGTTTAAGGAAGAATAGTACTTCCCTGCTCCATAATTTAATGACATCGGATTTGGAAGTTCACAATTTTGCACTTCTAACAAATAATTATCCAATGTAAATAATGCTTCCGTTGCTGCTCCATTAGGATCGAGTATTATGCGGTTAAAATTAGATCGAAGACTAAAGCTTTCATCATCACTGGGCGTTGGCAAATCAGCAATTACCGGTCTCGCAGCCTTATCAAAATATATGTTATTAATAAGTACTTGACTGGTCATCGTATTGTGTCTTAATGATTGTCGGGAACGTCCCATACCATCCTTATAAGCAATCCCTTCAAAACGCTTTCCTTCTTCGGCGTATGAAACAGTATATGCCCAATTGGTTCCATTTTCAAAATCTTTACCAATTTGAATTACTCCATTCGCTGAGGATTGGGCATAATTATCCACTGAACTTTCATCAATAAAAGACCAATCTCCTTCTAGACGGTATTCAGGATTATCAAATTGTCTTCCAATTGGACGAATTCGATAAACAATATACCCTCTATTAAATACACCAGGCATATCGTAGTGATTTTCGGACAATCGAATTCGTGTGGAGTTATCATAAAAATTAAACTCTAAATCTGTAGCAGGAACTTCGGTAATTTGCCCAAGTAAAATGCTGTAATCATAATTGCTTATAAATGTCCATTCTAATTCATACTCTTCTGCCCCGATGATTTCTTCCCACCAAAATTCAATTTTTGGCTCAATAGTTCCTTCAATCGGATCTACAACAGGCTCCATTCCTAACGCTCCTGTTGAATAGTTAATGAAATTATGTCCGTAGTCAACAATTTCATAAATCCCCATATTATATAATCGATCAATATCAACATTAGTCTCGAGATAAATGTGGCCAGTTGGTCCAGAAATGGATTGAACTGTTACCCTTATTCGATGTCCACCTTCAAAAATAAATGAACTTTTTTCATCCATTACCATCGTTCCATCTATTAGATATTCGATAGTAAGATCTCTCTGATCTTGATTAAGAACAAACGCCCCTTGGTCATATTCCCACCACTCAATTAGCAGTGAAACATTGATCAGTTCGTCGGAAATAATCTCCTCATCTGGAATAAACCCTATTTGAACGTTATTTTTAACTTTAAGGTTTTTATATTCAGACGCCCAAAAGAGATTCGTCTCCATTTCAAAATAGCGTGCATCATAAACCTCCAATTGTTCTCCCTGAAAGATTTGAGTTTGTTCAATTCGATCACTGTAATGCTCAATACCAGCAATAGTTTGAAATGAAACAAGGGTGATAAATAATATCAGTATACTTTTCATAATTCAGTCTCTTATTGATTTCGATTTGAGCCATTTTCTGACTCTGAAATAGTTTGAATTCCTTCTATAGTCTCTACACGCATCCTCACTTGCCGAAAGTTTTCGTCGTAGCCAAAGAATGTCGTGTAATTATATGCATCATGTGTTGCCATTGGAAGTAATGTTTCTTGATCAAAAACGGTTGTGATCATTCCTGCTAAAAAAGGATGTGTTCTAAAATCATCAAAGTATGATGTGCCGGTTGCAATTAAGGAGATCCTAATATTTGTTGCTCCATTAACAATGGTATATTCTCCTTCGATTTTTTGCCATCCGTCAATTACCGCGCCCTGAGGTAAAAATTCAATAGTACTGCCAAGTACAATACCATTCCCGTCCAAATATTCAATTTTCACTTTTGAATTTAAGAATGGATAAACTCTAGTCTCTTCATGTACCCAAGTACTAAAGTGATACTCCTTTCCTATTTCTGGAGCAAAACTTTGAATACAATTGCATTCGCGTACAGCATATTCTCCACCGAGACTGTTCGATTCAACTAAAGTTGGAGTGGCAACTGAAAACTCATAATCCAATTGGGTATTTACTTTCAGTGAATAACGTCCTGAGTGTTTTTGATCAGAAACAATATTTGTCGCGTTAACTGGTTTCAATGAAAAGCCGTAATCTAGATATCCTAAATTGCTGCTAGTGTAATAGTTGTAATCTTCAAAACCATCAAAACCAATTTCATTTGACTTAGCGTTTGAAGCCACAGCTTCTGTCGTTAATTTCAAATCCTTATTCAATCCATACTGAACAGAACTACTGACTCCAATTTGATTTGTAGCTTGAAGAGGTTTTCCAAATTCGTCGAACACATTTATCTCTTCTATTTTCCTCCAATCGTTAAATTCTCCTACTGAAGTGTTATCTGGATGTCCTGACTCATCAATAGCGAACCATTCTCCGTTTACAATGTCATAAAATGGTTCATAATTAGATAAAACCGCATTTTGACGAATTGTATTTTGATCTGATTCATCTCTTTCATTCTGGAATACAAAACTCGATGTATTTCTTAAGTTTCCCTTAGTACCAATTAAATATGGATTAATAATTTCTCCGGGCTCCAATTGAATCTCGGAATAGTTATTCGCTTCAGGTGTTCCCACTACGGACAATGGTATGCACGAAACATTTTTATTTTCATTCAATCGAACTACATTAGAATTAATAATATCATTTGTTGGAAAAACAAAACTTGAGCCTACTTGAGGAGGTAATTTTTTAGTTACGACTGACATCATCTGAGAGGACATATCATTCTTTACTCCAGTTCGATTAATAAGTATTCTAATCTCTGGATCTGACCAATTAATTCCTGTTAATAAAGCACCATCCATATCAATTAGATAATAGACTCCTGATTGCTCTTCTAAAACCCAAGCATCTAAATCATTAGTGCCATTTCCAATCAAAAGTTTATCTCCTTCATTGAATAGAATGGAATGAATAGAATTCGTAATTTGAACAGTATTACCTGTCCCCATAAATTCACTTGCATTTAAAATAGCCCCATCAGTTTTGTACATTGGTTTTAGGTTATCATAATACCAATTTGAAGGATATGAAACTGAAAACAGCTCATCGTTGAATTCATCTCTCATTGAACTTACAATAGGAGTTCCTGTTGCCTTATCGTAATAGATATTTTTCGAAAAATTATTTGATCCTAAATAAGTTGTATGAACGGATTTAGGAACCAAGTAGGTATTTACAACTTTATTAAATGTTATAGCTCTAGCTTCGTTTTGATAAAAGAAAATATCTTCACTATTTTTTAATATGAACATTGGTAGTACATATGGAAGGGTCGCTAAAATCGTGGCTCCTACAGACCAAGTTTGACCTTCACGAGCAGTAATACTCTGAGTAAACGACTTCCAACTATCAACATGTATATCAATATCCCTTGGAGTTCTGGATGAAATAATAGCTCCTGTTTCATCAATATAATTTATTAAATCTGTATTTGTTTCATAGTAGTCTATTTCATCTGAGCTTATCAATTGCCCTTGGCTGTTGTAGACCTCATTTCGTTTTGGTTTCCCGTGAATATCTGAAGTTTCTACATAGAATCCTTGACTAAATCCATACATTTCTTTAATATCTCCTGATGGCGATTCAAGAGCACTATTTCCGGCAAATTTGATTCGATCTACTTCAGTTCTTTTTGAAATCGTAGGGGAATCTTTTAAGGTAAGGAAGAAATCCACTGTTTTACCGAGAACTGTTTCATCAAACAATTGAGAGGTCACTTTTTCATAACCAACAGTGGCTCCTGGGAATACTAAATCCCCCCATGGGTCCTTTTGATAAACTCGTTCATCTGGCAAACGATTTCGCGCAATATCATATGCGATAAATGTATAGAATGGATTTTCGTTATTACCCACTTCTGGTTCATAACTTGCTACTCCATTACTAGTATTCTCATCTTGTCCGTAGTCAAATGTGTTCGTATAAGAAGTATTGTATTCGTCAGAATATTGATCCCAATTATCAGAATTTGTTACGGATTCAATTCGGGATCCACCACCAATTTTAGTATTATCTGGTTCATACAAACGAACTTGACTAAGTGAAGGATCAAATTTAAGCCCATATCTTTTCTTGTTTAAACGTCTATACAGATTTCTTCCATATATATTACCATCATTTTTCAAATGATAATCACAATAATCTGTGGCTATATTCGCTGAATAATTAATATCTCCATAGATCGCACATGGAACATTTAATTGAGCATATTGCCAATTCGCAATTTGTAACGGGTTAACTCGAATATCTGATGGTTCATCTTTCGCTTCCTTCGCATCAAGTTGGTCCATTACATCATCAGTTGCTCCTGATTTATAGTCGTCGTTATTTCCCTTTTTCTTAATATCTTCTAACTCGACTATTACCCAGCCATACTCGAATTGGCCATTTGCATTAGGAATTCCTGCTCCGCCTGCGAACAACTCATACTGATAATGTTTTCCAAGAAAAACTTCTGCTTCCACGTATTCATAACCTACTGTCTCATCATTGACAGTTGTCTCCGGATCATCCTCATTTCGGTTGTCCAGTTTAGAATACATATTAAAGTAGAGCTTATCTACTATTTGTCCCTTGCTGTTTGTTAAATAGTCTTTCTTGATTTTATCTATTGCTCCAGCTTCATCAACAGGAGTTTCCAGTTTAAAATAAATGACATTATATGGATCTTCTTTTTCGTCCGGATTTGCAAAGCAATTTGTGTAAGGATTAATTGTAGTCAAGGTTTGATCATTAATAACCGTTCCAGGGATAGGATCCCCATTTCCGTCTACATCACCTCCTCCGATCAATCTTAATTCACTCGTATTGGACATTCCTGCAACATTAAACATTCGCATTGCACGTTTGTCTTGTACAAATCCATAATTATCTGGAGCGTAGTTAAATTCAGTTTCTGACCCTCCGGCAGTTCGTATCGATTGAAGCTTCCATGCTTGTATGTTATTTGTAGCCTCATTTTCATTTTGCTCAGCATAAGGAAATTCATGGTTTGGATTAGTCAGATCATTTGGCTTGTAATTTCCCCAACGGTCTTGTGAATTATATGCAAATGAAGGATTATTAGTACCGTATTCAAAAATCAATGGAAGCGTTTTATTTTCAGTAGATTCTCCGTTATAAATGAATACCCTTTTTAGCGTCAATTTCCCAGTAAAATCAGGATCAGAAACCCCTGAATCATAAGTGTTCTTATTACCTACATAGTCAGGACAAAGACTGTAGTCATAATCGAATTCAACAATTTGAAGTGCTTTTGCTGTCGTAGGATTTTGCTCTAAATCATTTTTAGAAAAAAGCATAATCTTGTCCAATGCCATTCCAGGTTTTGTTTCATCTAATCCTCCATTTTCTCCTTGCATTGAAAATTGATCGTGACGATCTTTCAAACAGAAAAAAGCAATCAAATTTTTACTTTCAATTGTACTACTGTACCAAACTTCCTTCTCTCCATAAATGTAACTTCCCATATCATCCCATTTATCCGAATGAGCATTTTTGCTAGCATAGGCAAGGTTTTTATTGTATTGAAATCCTTTTGATGAATTTATTACATCAGAGCACATTGGCATTCTCCATTTCCAAATGTCAGGTTGTGTATTCTCGGCTGTTACTCCATTATATGGATTTGTATAATTCAATTTATAATACATCCCTTGATCATCCGCCGTTGGCCCATCATCGGTGCGATCAATGTAATCTGAAGAAAGCATTTCCGTTAACAAAAATGAAGTAGCATACGCAGGAGTTACCGTACGTTCAAAACTTTGATGTCTTCCAAGAATGTTTCCAACAGAATTGTCACCTGTACTGTAAGCCAATAAAGATGTATTTGCAAAATTGGTTTCATTGATTCTTCCAGTAGCAGAAAAGGACACTTCATTCTGCTCATAATTATACGTTGGAATTCCGTATACATAACGCATTCCAGCCTCTGATACAACTTCAATTGCTCCCGTATGATGAGCTGCTTTCTCTGGAGTAATAAACTTTGGAGTTGTTGTTCCAACAGAAGGAACATCATTGACGCAAGTAACTTCTCCGGTAATATTCAAAACAGTTGGCAAATCTGAAAATGGAATTTCTCGATAATGAACAATTGATTGATCTTGAGCTAGCGAGTAATTTTGAGTTGGTAATGCAGTTGATTGGGGGAGTGTACTTCCATTGTCAGAATCAAGATTACCAGAAACACCCAATAGATTGTTCATTTTAAGCAAGGAAGCCTTAGCTCCTCCATAAGCATCAAATTGATTTAAATCAACGGCCTTTACTTCTCCAATGGTGCGCAAATAATATTCTTTTCTATTGAAAGATTGTGATTCATTTATTCCATCAAATTCATTTGAAGAAATTCCAGAAGAAGTAGAGTTTATAGTTGCTCCATTAGCCGATTGTTTCGTTCTTGATACTCCGCCTGTTGCTATTCCAATTAATCCTTTTCCACCAGTAACATTCATTTCTGTAATTCCCTCTGGATCACCATCATCCTTTTTAGAAGTACTTGACCCAGTAGACGTTATTGTAGGATCATGATATTCAACGACATCATATCTATGTGATCGAAATGAAGAACTAAAGCCAGGAGCTGAGCAATAATATAAATCATACGTTTGAGCACTAAAGCTCAATACACGTGTTTCCGTATTTACGGCTTTATTTCGATCTCTATTAAAATCCAACATTGCCGTTTCATTCTTCTGTCCTTTGCTATGATGTTGATATCCATATGCTGGATAAGAATTTATCAATGAGACTACCGTAGTATGAGAAGAATGCTTATTTGACCCTCCACCTGCTCCAGCGTGAAATGCCATGTATTGACCTGTAAGGTTAAATCCTTTGGAAGTAAAATTAGATTTCGAAATATTTGATGACGAAAAGCGAGGAACATATGTCTGTCTGCCAAACGTACGCATAGATCCTTTTGATTTTGAACCAACGCCTCCTGCAACAATTAAATTAAAACCCTTTGTGGAACCTGAACCCTGAGTTTTTGTCAATACACCTGATCTTGAATTAGAAGTTGAAGATTTGTGTGCGGAGTAACCAGAAGATAGTCCGACGCCATAGGCTCCAAATGAAGCCGAGCTATTAAATCCTCCAGACTTAGTAACCCCTTTTCCATTCTGTGTGTCGGATGAGAAACCAATCCCTCCACTTATACCACCACTCGCACCAATGGTGGCTGGCCCATATGATAGATTTGCTCCTAACCCCAATGACCCTTGAAGGTTAAAACTACGAGTCCTACCTTCACCAGTATAATTATTAAAATATTTTCCACGCGAAAAACCGATACCCGCGGATACGCTAATAGGAAAAATACCATTCTTTAAATCAACCAATCCACCAGCACTCGTTTGAACACCTGATTTGTTTATATAAATTGGATTTCCAAGCCCACCAAAAATATTCATAGACCATCCCTTCCCATCAACTGTATTGTCTAACATCTTCACAGTGCGCTCTATTTTGTCACCTTTAAAATCGTCTGGTATTCCCCGCATTTCACGATTAATGCTGCCAAGCGCAAGATTCCACCCAAGACCAACCCATGAAGCTTCTTGCTCCATTCTGACATTCGGATTATAAGAAAGTGTAATTGGAAAGCCCTCAACATCCATCAATGGAATTGAGTATGACAAATCCCCAGAAAATTTATCTACTAAATTTCCACTTACATTTGCGGTAGAACCAGCCATATCTCCTAGCCCAGGTCCATTGCTAGTAGCTGCAACTGATTGATTTACTAATGCTGTTTTTTCAAACTTTTCAACTCCATCGGAAGCTGGGTTTGATATAGTCGCATCTAACGCCTTAATGTTCGTTCGATAACTAGAACCAAATTTTAGATCTACAGCATTGTTCGACCTTTCCATTGCCATGGAAAGCGGAATCAACTGATTGATAAATAATGTATAAATCAAGACAACACTTAAGAGTTTTGAGCCTCTTGAATTCTCTGAAACTAATTTCATAGTCATTCTATTAATTTTTGTATAAAAGTTTTAGATAGCGCTTATCTCCTTTTTGAGTAAAGACTTCAAGCACATAAAATTCACCGACATTCGCTTGTGAAATTGTGCCCAAATCAATGGTGTATCGACCATCGGTCAATTGGTAAGGAATTGCAGCAGAAATCCCTGAAAAATTCCCTAAAGCATCACATGATGCAATTATCGTCCGTTCTTTGCTGTAAATATTAAAGGGTAAAAACTGCGGAGTACCATTGTATTTCTCATCAAAAGTAAATTTCAATTGACCTTCAACTGCTAAGGCAAAACCACCATTTACTGTTTTCTTTAACTCAGCATGATCAATTGTTTCTTCCGGTTGTTCGGGAGAACAACTAAAGGAGGCAATTACATTTTCATATCCGTAAGATGAATTCTTTGACTGGCATTTTATTCCAACTATAGAGGTTAGAGGATTCATCGTATAACTTGCTAAAAAATTACCGTTTTTCCTTAATTCAATTGTTCCCAATGAATTCGAATATTTAACTAGAATTCGATCATTCTTTTTGATAAAAAATGAATAAGGACCTTGACCGAAATCGGCAACAAACCAGACATCATTTGCGCCAATTTCCTTGAACATCATATATCCTTCACCAATGGCTGGGTATTCTGCGCCAAAATTGCTGAATTCTAATCGGAAAAAACTCGTTGGGAACCACTGTGCTAACAGAGATCTAGTTTTAGGCGTAAATTCCACCCATCCTTCTCCTGTAACGTCTATGTTTTTAGCAATCGCTTTTGAAAAAGTACCATCAAATGCGCTTGTTCTCAGAACAGAGTTACTAGTAGGTGTTGTATAATTTACAATGCTATTAACATTCCAGTCTACTTCATATCCTAAATAAAAGGATTGTGTAAATGGAACTGCTGTTCCACCGCAACTTGCAATGGTACCAGTAACCGTATACATACCAGGTACCAGTGGGTTTCCATTTAAAGTTGAAATAGGCGTGCTAGTTTGTGTGCTCGTAGAAAGTCCATTCTGAGTGCCACCCGGCCCAGTGACAGAATAGTCTACAGTACAACCTGGTGCACCAAGTGTTTTATCAACAGAGAAGTATATTAACCCTCCTGTTCCATCACATTTAAAGTGGTTCGTTGCATCCGACCAGAATCTGAATTTCTTTTTAAACCAAACAAACTGTGCTGGGTAGAACCCTATTTTATTTGAAGGTTGTCCACCCATTCCAAATTTATAACTGAATTCTGTTCCCATAATTCTAGATTCTTTCTCAATACCATCAACCAATAGTCTCAACGTTCCGTTTTCATTGATTACTTCTAATTCGGTATCTACAGTCGCAACTATAAAGTATGAACTCAAATTCCCTTTATTGACCGTGTATAATTTAGTGTTGGAAAGGTGAAAACCGTATTCAATATCGGCATAGCTAGCTACCGTTTTGGTAATGTCTGAGAGCCCAAAAAATTGATCCCCGGAAAGCCCCATGATGTCAATTTTCATCTCCGAATGAATGTCTTCATGAGTATACAGATCAAAGGAGCCGACGGAATTGGCAATGGAAGCGGTGACTTCATTTCCACTGATCGTTAATCCGGTTTGAGCATCGAATCCCAAATTGTCCATAATGTGAAGGGATTCATCAACCAATCGAACACCGAACTTATCGAAAACAGTAAAGTGATAGCTTCCTGGTTCAAGATGAGTATATGTCTTTTGTAAATCTGTTGTACTCGTACCGTAAAAAGTAGTACTATCCATTCCAATTATTGTATCAGTGAAGAAACCATAAAGGCTATCCAAATCAATAATTGTATCCGCTGATAAGTAATAGAAGTAAGGAGATTGTGTAACACATAAATCACTTATATCTACAGTTGCCGTACCTAATTCAGTATCAGAGTCCCACGATGATGTTAAGAAATTGGTCTTTCTCAAATCAAGCTTAAACTCAATCGATGGTTGGTTTATTGAATAACTTGGAGAATAATATCCTCGTCTTTTACGATGTGTTGAATTGTTTGCCATAAGCTGATACAACATTCCGTAATTGGTAGTATTGTCTTGTTTCCAATCGTTCCAGAACGCAGTCAAATCGACAATGTCATTTTGATTCGAAGTAGTGGTTACTGCAAGTAGTGATGCATATGGGTAACCTACAGTGGGCATTGTGTTGTGCGTTACTAAACTTTGTTCCCAATCACTAGTGGCCATTTTGAATTGAGCTTCATTCGTACCTGCAATATTGTTATGGTTCCAACCATACAAAGTCATGTCAGCTTGGTTTACAGTGAATGCATCATCCATCCACAACTTAAACCCTAACATATTTCGCATTCTAAATGTAGAATAGTAATTCTCCGCTCTTAAGAGGATGTAACCACCATAATTCAAATCCTTATAGCCGGTTCGATCATACAATAATGCATCATCTGTAAAGTTTCCGTTGGGTTGAAATGTAATTGTAACCTCTTCACAGTCTGTACCTACAATAAAGGCATGGTACAACTCTTCCCCATAATTAGTGCCAACCATACGAAGGCCGTACCAACCATATGGTTGATTTTGTAACGCAACAGGACTACTACTAGCTAAAGTAGTAGAGATCGAAGTGCCAGCAGCATTTGTCCAATAATAATCAAATTGAGTTGAGGCTCCTCCAGTAACCGTGAATGCAACTCCTCCATCACTCAAGCCAGCTCCAGATTCATGTGTAATATTTGCCGTGGCAATTGATAAAGGCACATAATATTGAACCTCTAGGTAAGGTTGGAAACTCGAGGTTCCATGATCACTTGTATAGAAAGTAGCACCAGTAATTCCTTGGTACCCTTCATTGCTTACTTGGATACACCATCCATAATTGGTTGTCGTTCCAAGTACCATACGTTGTACCATACTGGTTACATCCAAACTTTCATTTACGGTACCACTAGGTGTTGTTGTCGTTATATCTGCGGCTAAACCCGAAATTGTTGGTTGACCATTATTATGGGTCATTGTCGACTCAACCCAACTTCCAGTTACAAGTTTCGTCTTCCAAGTCATTGATCCTATTCCAATTACTGCAGCTGCAGAACTTTTTAACTTAATTGAAGCAGATAAAATTGTTGCATTATATGGGATAGAACTTAAGTCGCATTCCACATAACTTCTCCCGTATGCAAAGGTGCCTCTGAATAAACCTGAGTGTGTACTAGCCTTCATAGTCGTTGACGAACCATACGGATTCCCAGGATACTTTGTGTCAGTATAACTATCTTTCTCAATTGACAAATTAACAGTAGTTAATTGCCCAAAGCCAAGTGTTCTAACTATCAAGAATAGTGATAGAACAATTGTATTTAAAATGACCTTATTCATAATTAGAGACTATAATTTGTTGTTACGATTGGCAGGTTAGCCCCTTGAAAGTTTCGAACTTGAGTTTCGATCGAACATGGAATTGTTGGATCAACTCCAATCAATTTGACAGTCACAGTATTTCCAATCTTTAAATTTTTATCCATGAAATCCTGAGCAGTCATTTTCAACATGCCCATCGGAAAACTTGTTCCTCCCTCATATAAGGTTACTATAACCTCACTCATAAAGTCAACATCATCAATACTTACGTTAACATTCATCACGTCAGCTAGAATATGATTCCCAGATGCATCAGTAATAGTTGAATCAATTTCAGAAGTGAACGTGATATTTACATCAACAGAATTAATTTGTGATTGTGAATTAAACGATAAGCAGACCAATAGTATAAAACATGATATACTTTTAAAAAGGATTGATTTTGTGAATTCTAAATTCATTTTTACTTGTTTAAGGGATTATCCATGATTAACAAAATTACATTCTCTTTATCGTTTAAAACCGCGTGAATTCCGCAATTGGAAAAAATAAAACCACGTAAATTCCCGCGGCTTAATCATTTAACTATATGTTTTTTAATGAGTTATGAGATTTAATTTTTTTGATGTTTTTCACCCAAAACATGAGGTTTATTGGAAAATTTGTTCGACAGTATAGAGTGAATTCCAAAAATTCGTGAGCAAACGATTACAGAATTCGTCGATTTTGCGAATCCTTCATTAACAAATAGTCGTTCTCGCAACGGCAATGGAATTTGGCTTGCGCAGAAGTTGAAATAAATCTCCTATGCCAAATGGAGTCGAACTACTCATTCGTAATTCACAAGATAATGTCGATAACTACGTTCTAGAAAATAGGGCCCAATCTTTGGATACTACTATCTTAAAGAAAAAACACTCTCACTATGGCGAAAAAGAAAAAAATCTTTGTACTCGATACTTCTGTATTACTTCACGACCATCAGTCAATTACTCATTTTGGGAAACAAGATGTAGCCATTCCAATTACAGTGTTAGAAGAATTGGATAATTTCAAGATTGGAAACGACACAAAGAATTTTTCTGCAAGAGAGGTTATTCGATTTATTGATAAACTGTCTACAAATAATAGTTTACAAGAATGGATTCCACTGGCCGAGGGGCTCGGTAAATTCAAAGTTGTTTTGGTTACGGAACCAGAAGGTTTGAATGCTGAGACGATATATGCCCGAGGTAAAAACGACCATAAGATTATTAATGCTGCGTTGTTTTTAAAGGAGCGAAATCCGAAGATTGATGTAATCTTGGTTACAAAAGACATCAACCTTAGAATTAAGGCAAAAGCTATTGGCATTAACGCCGAAGATTACGAAACGGGAAAAGTAAGCAGCGACGATCATGAACCGGCAAGTGTTTGCACCATTGAGAATGTAGATTCGGATCAAATTCGTCAGATTTTCACTAAAGGAAATATTGAAGAAAATGGGATTCTCGGTGCGAATAAAGTAGCCAATGGGTATTACATTTTGAAAAATGGAAAATCTTCTTCGCTTGCTGTTTATAATCCTCAATTGGATCGTGTAGAGCGGATCGAGAAAGAATTCGTTTATGGAATCAAGCCTAAGAATGCGGAGCAGGCATTTGCATTTAATGCTTTAATGAATGAAGATATCAAGCTTGTCGCTTTGCAAGGCGTTGCCGGAACGGGGAAAACACTCTTGGCTTTGGCGGCATCATTGGAGCAACATAAAAAGTACGATCAAATCATTTTGGCCCGACCAATTGTGCCGTTATCGAACAAAGAAATTGGTTTCTTGCCGGGCGATGCAGACGACAAGATTGGACCTTATATGGAACCGTTGTGGGACAACTTGAAGTTCATCAAATCTCAATTTGGGGAAAACGAAAAGAAACGGAAGACAATCACGGCTTTAGAAGAAAGCGGAAAGTTCGTTATTACACCCTTGGCCTTCATTAGAGGGAGAAGTTTATCAAACATTATGTTCATCGTTGATGAGGCACAAAACTTGACTCCACACGAGATTAAAACGATTATCACGCGAGCTGGAGACGGAACAAAAATTGTCTTTACTGGCGACGTGAACCAAATTGACACTCCGTATTTGGATGAGCACAGTAATGGCTTGGCTTATTTGATGGATCGCTTGAAAGGTCAATCCCTTTTCGCGCATGTTAAACTTGAGAAAGGAGAACGTTCTGAATTGGCGAATTTGGCCAACGATTTATTGTAGTCTAACGCAATGCGTTTATCGCTTCTTGGATCTCCAGATGTTCAAGTTTAAAGCCTGTACTTTTCAGTTTTTCATTTGAAACATCCACTCCATTGATTAAGATGTCAGCCATTTCACCGAACATCAATTTCATCATGAATTTTGGGACTGGTGGGAGCCACATCGGTTTCTTCATGGATTTCGCGAGAGCAATCATCACTTCTTTATTGGTTGAATTGTTGCCCAATGTATTGAAGGTTCCTTCCAATTTATTCTCAATTGCATAGAGAAAAGCAGCGCATAAATCATCGATGTGAATCCATTGCATTAATTGAGTTCCAGGTGAAATTGCAGCACCAAAATACATCTTAACAGGCGCTCTCATTTTCTTTAGTGCTCCACCTTCTTTCGTTAGAACGACAGCAATGCGCAACTTCGTTAGGAGGTAATCAGCATTGAAGACATCTGCAGCTTCTTCCCATTGACGCACCAATTGTGAAGTGTAATCTTGTCCAAAAATATCTTCTTCCTTGAACGGCTTATCATTCATTTCAAATCCGTAACAAGAAATCCCAGAAGCGGAGATGTAGTGCTTTAAATTGGGCATGGATTCTCGGTGTTCAAACAAAAACTGAGCAGGAAGAACTCTTGAGTCCAATAGTTCCTTTTTCCTTTTGTCGCTCCAGCGTTTGTCAGCAATTCCAGCACCGCATAGATTGATTACAATTTCGGTGTCTTGAATCAAATCTGAATCAAATTCATTCAATGCAGGATTCCAATGGACAATCGCTCCTTCTGACGGTCTTCTCGACAATAATTTAACCTCATGTCCTTGTTGAACTAGTAAACGCGATAAGTGCGATCCTATAAGCCCTGTTCCCCCTGCAATTAAAACTTTCATCCGAATGAATTTAATCCAAAGTTAAGGCTTATGATTTCAGCAGCGATATCTATAACGAATAATTAACGGAACTAAAAAAGCATTTTGAATGGGAAAAACTTGACTAAACAAGTAACATTTTAGTACTCGAACGTCAAACGGCCATTAATCCACTCAGGATCAAGTGTCGCGTTCTTCTTTTCGTAGAATTTGATTGCCAATTCATTCCAATCGAGCACTTGCCAATCCATTCGTGCGACCTTTCGTTCTTTCGCGGTATCAACAACGGCATCAAACAACAATGATCCAGCACCTGTCTTGCGTGCTTCAGGAAGTACGTAAAGATCTTCTAGATAAATGCTTGGACCCTTCCAGGTAGAATAAGACGTATAGAAAAGTGAGAACCCTACTATTCTGGAATCAACTAAAGCCACAAAAGCTTCACAATGCTTGTGTTTAAACAAGTCATCATGAAGCTTTTTAGAAGTATTTATAACGGCGTCTGGTTCGTTTTCATATTCAGCCAATCCCTTTATTAGTTCGAGGATAGTTACTTCGTCACCAGGTTGCGCTTTTCTTAAATTCATTATTGAACTCCTGCAAGGTTAAATCTCAATCGGATACCCGTACTTAAATTCCCAGTAGGATAAGACGTTGTCACTTTTGGTGTATTCAATGTTTGATCATAATAGAATGATACAATCAGATTCTTCGTAAAGTTATAATCCGCAGATGATTTAATCGAAATAACACGTTGTCCAGCAGTTGCTTGGTTTGTGTTCTCAGCTACTTTTCTAATTACAGTTAAGTTGTCTCTAAATGAAAGATCAAATCTCACACTCAAATCATTCGGTTTCACTTTTTTGAAAGGCAATTGCACTTTCTTGAATTTGAACCCTGTACCGATTACCCATTCAGCTCCTAAAATCTCAGTCACCTGATTGTTCACAATTGAAAGAACTGCACTACGGTCTTTTTTGTATTCGAATTTCGTAATCAAACCTTGTGCTTGTCCTTTACTCTTGATCAACCAAGTCGCATCCAATCCAATCAGTGGAGAGAATCTTTCAGTGAGTGCTACATTTTGAACTTGCATTGTCGCAATGAAGTTGTCATTCAAATCACGAGCAGAAGCGTTATTACCATCTGCATCAAATACTCCTGCAAGGTTTGTTTGCATTCCAGATACACTAACAGTTGAACTGTAAGCGTGACGAATTACAAAGTTCTTCAAACGTTTCTGCATGAACTTAAACTTCTTCAAACCGTTGTAGTTCAACGACCAGTTTGGAAGAGGTGAATTGTTAACAGCATTTATGTTTTTCTCGCTCACCTTTCTGTTCGAATAAGCCGTTAAGAATGCTCCCATCACAACTTCTTGTTGCGTTCTTCCGTAACCATCATAGTATCCAGAAGCCGTTGCATTCGAATTTGTATTTGCACTTCCAAGAATTGTCGAAACTTCTTCTCTTTTGTTCAACATGTCTGTGAAGACTGCTGATTCGAACTCGTTTCCAAGTTTCGTAAAGGCTGAACTGAAAGAAACATTCGAATACGTTAATGTCGCTATCTCCACTCTACTTTGACTTTCAAATTCACCATCTGTACCTGATAATGGGTTCCATCTAAAGAATTCGTTCGAGTTGTTCGAATATGTTCTATTCAAAGTAAGTTCAATTGAAAGATCCTTAATAGGTTCAAGGCTTGCTCTCAAGTTAAATACTTGATTGTGTGTATTTGAGTACTGTCTGTTCAAGTTTTCATTTTGAACCAACCAATTATTTCCAACAGCCATTTGAGCTGCATCATAGCCAGAGTCTGCTCCAAATATGGAATACCGCTGCTGACCAAATATAAAGCCGCCCATGCCACCATTAAACTGTGGATTGAATCCTAGAATTCCAACTTCTTGATTGTATCCCGGAAGTAATGTTCCATTCGTTAATGAATACGTTCCAGATACGTTACGAACCGACATTAGCATTCTTGCTCCAAAACCTGCAACTGGATGTACTTTACCATCACGTTTTCTCTCTCTAATCTCTTGACGCTCTTTTTTCTTCTCGAAGCGCTTCAGTTTTCTTTCCCACTTACGCAGTTGTTTCGGTGTCATTGAATCGATCGGCATAGGCGGAAGTAACGTGTCATTTGGTTTCGCAGCTGTACCTCCGTTTCCATCAGTCGCGTTGGCTCTTGAACTCATCTTACCCCCCGGTCTTCCTCTGCTATTGTTTTTTCCATTCGTATTTACTTTCTTCAACCAAGGCACTTTGTTGTAAAGTGAAGTTAAATTAGCTTGCGCTGTTACATTAATGTTTCGGCTATTCTGAACAACGTTTCCATATTCAGCTTGTCCTAATGGAGCTCTTTGCCAGTTGTACGTTCCTGAATACTTGACGTTCGCACTCAACCAATCTGTTGCAGGAATCTTTTCGAAAGGAACAGCATAACTGAAACTATAGTTGTGTGTATAATCCATACCACGTCCGAAAGAGCTCATCTGACTGCTTACAGAATCTTTGAAATCTCTATATCCGCCTGCATACTCTTTTCTATCAACCCCTCCGTCACCTTCTTCAAAAATGGATCGGTTGGTTGCAGAGAATTGGAATTTCAGTTTTCTTGTAATGTCATATCCTAAGTTGTATGATCTGTTCCAGTTGAATCGTTTAACGAAAACGGGGGCAAAATCATAATCAGGCAATACGTTATTTCTAATCTTCCGCTCGTTGTATGATCTCATTAAATCATTGGTGAACGACACATTTTTAGGAGCCAAATACAAGTTCATATCACGAATGATAGCGAACCACTTGGACTTTTTCAAGAACTTGACTTTCTTAAATGGCGTGATTGGTTTTGAATTGAATGAATATGCGTAATTCAATCCACCATTCCATGTTCTTGTTTCGTCTTTGGCTGTATTGTAATCCCTAGAATTATCCTGAGAATATGAATAATTTGCCGCCCAGTTTGAAACTCTCCAAAAATGTGGTTTGGCTCCCGCTTTAAGTTCTTTTCGAACATTGGTAAAGTTGTACGACTTACGTGCTTGATATTCTTGTCCTAATTTTGCCAATCGTTTTCTTTCATCTAGATCTTCAACTTCCTCCAATCGTATATCTTGATTCGAAGGGTCGTATTCTGGATTTACAATACCCAATGAATACCCATAGAAGAATGGCAAAGAAACTTTCGCTTTCTTACCGAAAAATTGACCCAACTGAACATTTGCGTTCATATCGAATCCAATCTGTTGATTACGTTGTCTGTCCTGTACTCTACTGTCAACAGCTCCCCAGTTAATTCCTGAGTAATTCCCCGACATGTTGATGTTGGCAAAATCTGCCATTTGAAGACGCATTTGAGCAACAGCAGCTGAACCACCTTCACTAACAAAGTCCGTCAACCTTAACTCGTTAATCCAAATGTTTGCACACTTCCGCAAACCATCTTCCGTCCAGTTTTCTAAGTCATGATTGTTTAGATGTGGATTACGTACACCAACCATTACTGTTTTAAGGCCTTGAAGGTTTGGATTCCCTTTTACCTTAATAAGCACTTCATTTATTCCATTCGCTAAATCAGCAGGTATCAATCGCTCAAACTCACTAATGTAAGACACGAGTCCATTTCCACTTGCGATCTGAGCATTTCGAGCCAACTTTAAATTAAGTAAGTTTTCAAATACAATTTCAATATTGTTTTCTTCTGGCCAAATCTCAGTATCCAATGTCGATCCCCAAGCAGTTGTTTTCAAAGGAATCTCATATTCGTAGTAGTTATCAACGAAGTCAGTTCCCAATCTTATGAATAAAGTAAGATCATCATCATTCAATTGAGTTGCTGCATTTTCTACTGCTTCAGCGTGAACGAACATTTTCAATTTCTTGTATGTTCTAACATCGAACTGAACATTTTTATATGCTGCTCTAGCATCTCCGTCTTGTAAGTCACAAACTTCTAATGTCAATGACTGCTCGTTCAATTGTCTTTGGAACGTTTGTGATGGATCAACCTCTTGAATAATTCCTGGTGGAATTTCGTATTTAATAGGTGATCTTTGTTCGTTCTCTTGGATATTTACTGTACCAACATTGAATGAAGTTAAGTTTGGATCAATCGTTACTCCTTCTCCTGGTTCCGTTAAATCTTCGAAATATCTTCTCCACTCACCACGAATGAATTCAAGTCTAGCAAATCTCAAAACGACCTCTTCATCAAAGTTTTTCATGAACATTCTCATGAAACGAATAGATCTGAAATCTACAATTCCATTGACCGTTTTTTCATAATCACGAATTGGAATTTTGAATTGGTACCAGTTTTCAGTTTTTGTTCCACTAGTAAATGTTTGAACACTCGTGACAAAGTTTTGACCTACTACCAAGTCTCCAGGACGTAAACTAACTTTGTATTGGAAGTACGCTTCTGTTTCAGACAAGTTGTTGTCTAGATTCATATCCTCAATATCAGGATTGTTTGAACCTAAAGTTGGGTAACCATCAGCGTTTGCGGTATCGGACATCTCAGTTGTAAATGAGTTTCCTTCCATTCCGTTGTACGCTTTGTATCTGTCTAGAATTGACAATTCATCGATGTCATAATTATCATCACGGTAGAAATTGTAATCATCACTTGACGGATCGGAAATCATTTTTGCTTTAGCCGCTGCTGTCAAGGTGCCATTAGCTTCCACCCAAGAAACGTACTGCAAGAATGCAATTCTTTCATCTACATTGTTCCAGCCGTCAAGTCCAACATCTTGATTTACCCTTGCAATAGGATCTGTATCAAATGCATTTACGACAACTTGTTCTGTAGAAATTCTTGCCCAATCTGTAATGTCTGTATTTTCTGTCACCGAAGATCCGCCAGGGGATAATCCATCCTCAAAACTTTTTCTTGAATCTGGAAGAACATCTTCTGAAATGTTTCCAAGGTTGAAATACAAATCACCACCATTATGAGCTCCACCTGGATCAACTGCCTCGGCATCTTCATTGAATGGATCAAGCATCCAAAATTGGATAAATTCAATGTTTGTTTGCTCAAAGTTATTTGTTGACAATGCTCGCATTATACCACCCCACCTATTCTCTGGATCATTAAATCCTCCATCAGGATCAATGTTTACATCAGTTGTATCATAATTGTACATCCCACGTTCTTTTGGGTTGTAAGCCAATTCCAATATTGGAACATTTGGAAGGGAACCGTACGCCAATTGAAGATTTGGGAATACATCTGTTTGACTCACCAAACGCATTCTACTATCCGACAATTGCTCTGGGCTATCCTTAATATGTTGAGGTGTTTGCGCACTACTTTGATAGAATAAAGGATCAATCACATACCAGTGAATCCCAGATCTTTGGTAACCTGCAGACAAATCTTTCTTTATTCCTTCTGGGAATAGATCGGCCTGACCTTGTGGTACAGATGCCAAACGCCATGCTGAAAATGATCTTAAATCAATAGCACTTTGGGCACCTTCAAAATCATCTACATATGAAGTTCCTTCTTTATTAATTGCTCTCGGTTGTCCAGGAATTAAATGTGCAAATTCACCTTGGAATGAGAATGTAGATGGCGCTTTTGTAGAAAGTCCCGGAATCCAATCAACTAATTTCGTTATGAATGGGACATTTGTATTGTACTGTAAATCGAATCCGATTACGTTGTTTTTATAAGGTTCGCTTCCAATATCAACTTTTTGAGTTACTGGACGTTCCATCATTCGCATCCAAGTAGCTCCAACATTCAATCGATTTCCGAATCGATGTGCGACTCTGGAACCAATTAAGGATTTGGCCTGGAAGCCGAAAACGGAATTGCTCTCAATCGAAATTTTAATTGGAGTATTTGACTCTAAGATTCCAGAGTTCAAGATTTTTACACGGCCAAGATTGTAATCAACCGTATAATCAGTTCCTTCTAGTAGTTTAATTCCACCTGCTGTTACGGTAACTGCTCCTTCCGGAACGTTAAGCGCATTCAAAGGAATATCGGAACTAATTGAAGATTGGTATTCTCCTTTGAAGCTAAACCTATTCTTGCTTGGAATTTGTTGAGCTGCAGTTTGCGTCGAATCGTACAATTCAGTAAACGCAACTTGATTGATTAGAATCGGTGGTTGTCCAGCTGCTGTTAATTTGTCTGCTAATGTTTGACCAAAAGGTTCAATTGTAGAAAAATAAACCCTACCATTTCTGGTATTGATTGTTCCGGCGCTTTCGGCTCGATTTCCATTGAATTGAATTGGAACAAAATCAAACACACCATCCGAGAAGGGCTGTTGAACTTGATTGATTCTATCCATTTCCAATAAAGTCACCAATTGTTTGTCATCTACACCAGGGATTGGCAACAAAGGAATCAATACTGAATTGTCAGGATTGTTGTACAAAAGATCCAATCTGAATCCTTCTTGATCTACTTGATACGCTCCGATTGAATAAACATTCTTCATCATCAAATCCCAAATCTTCGTGTTCGGGTTCATGATTGTCGCTTTCAATAATTTTAGGATTAAGGCATCTTGACCCGAAACCCCATCTGTGGAGAATTCACCAACTTGGTATGTTTGACCACGATAAGTATACTCGTATGCTACAGCTAAAACTTCATCATTGTTTAATGGAAGATTCAATGAGATGAATCCCATTTGAGCACTGTAGCTAAATTCTTGTTCCGTTAATTTTCGTGCATTTTCAACTTTCTCATAGTGAACACCTTGTTGGAAGGGTCCCGGCGTAACTACTTGGCTATTTAAAGATGAAACAGCTCCAACAAAGCCTCTAATTTGAGGGTTCGTAGATGCCCATGGATACAGTCCGTTTGCATCATTGTCTGGAATATCCGTTGCAGCAAATGATCCTGGCGAACCTTGAACATTTGTTGGTAAAGCTTCTCCTAAATCAGAGAATCCAATAATGTTTCTTGTGTTCTCCGTGTTATTCGTTCTGTTCGTCAACCAAACTTCCATCCTTGTGATATTGATGGTTGTGTTTGGAATTGGCAACGTTGACATTGACTCGTTGTAATGATCTCTGTGATACATGTTAACGAAATAGTGACGGTTGGCTTCGTAGTTATCAGCACCCAGTTCAAACTCTTGAACTTGAGCCTTACCACTGATGTTAATTTCTTGTCTTTTTCCTTTTGATGAAGCGGCGATTAAATCAACTGTTGTTTTTCCAAATTTCAATTGAGTTGTTGCACCAAATAAAGTCTGAGAACTTGGAATTAAAGAAGTAGGTAAATCAAACGTAACGTTACCCAACGCAATCTTTTGCATTATTTGATCTTCGTTTCCTACGTATTCAAGTTTTTGTTGATTGTCAAAATCGAAAGCTGCTTGCGTGTTGTAGCTCGTTCCAATTTTAAGTTTTGTTCCAATCTGCCCAACAAGATTCATTTGAATTTGTTGTTGGAAGTCGAAACGCGTAATTCTTCTTTGTTTAACAGGAAGAATTGGATTCTCATATCTCGAAGAGTTGACTCCAAATGAAAGCTCTACACTTCCTTGGGGTCTAATTGTAATTTGATCTGATCCGAAGAAGTTCTCGAATAATTTCCCAGGGACTTTAATTGGAAATTCAATCGGTTGATTTTGAGCAGTATTGTCATCAATTTTTTCCTTCCAATTCTCTCGGAGTGATTTTTGTCGCTCGTATTCAATGTACTCTTCAAATGTCATCATTGAAGGGTTCCTGTAATTCAAGTCGTTGACCCCGATCGATTCTTTAAAGACATACGTTCCAGTAACTGGATCATATACAATGGTTTGCTGAATTGATGTTGGATCTCCTAAATCGAAACTCTGCTGTTGAGTTTGCGTCGGATCGTACGTTGGAGTAATAGGATAGATCAAAGTGTCTTGTCCCATAACATTCCCTATGCAGATGATGCATAATAACGTAGCAAGTCTAATATGTAGATGTTTAGTATTCAACTTTATAGTATTTTCAAAGCCTCCTTAATTAATTCTTCGACTGATTCTTCGCCCGTGCTCACTTTATCAATCGCTTTCTCGGCAGATTTTTTATCAAACCCTAAGGAAACCAATGCTGTTAACGCGTCAAAATGGTTCGTATTGTTCGCAGTGAAGATATTTTCCGTCGAAAAGGCCATTTTTAACATTTTACCCCTTAAATCAACGATAACTCGCTCTGCTGTTTTTGCACCTATTCCCTTGACACTCTGTATCGTTTTAACGTCATCCGTTTGAATTGCGTTGGCAATTTCTTCAGGAACCATAGACGATAACATGATCATTGCCGTATTTGGTCCAATTCCTGAAACAGAAATAAGATGATTGAACATTTCGCGTTCTATTGGTTCAGCGAATCCGTACAACAATTGTGCATCTTCACGAACAATAAATTTGGTGTAAATTTTCACCGCTTCCTCAGAGCCGATAGCACTGAAAGTATTTAATGAAATTTTAACCTCATATCCAACTCCTCCACAGTCAATAATTAATGACGTTGGATTCTTTTCAATAAGCTTACCGTTCAATTGTCCTATCATCCTTTATTTATTTTGTGCGTCTACGACTGCAACTTTTACCATATTAATGATCTCTCTAACTGAAGAACCCATTTGAAGTACATGAATTGATTTTTTCAACCCAACCAGCACAGGCCCAATTGCATCACCTTCAGTCATTTCTTGCAATAGCTTGTATGCTATATTACCAGACGAAAGATTTGGGAAAATTAATGTATTTACTTTTTTATTCGCCAAATCTGAGAAAGAAAATTTCTCATTCATCAGTGAACTGTTCAATGCAAAGTTAGCTTGTAACTCACCATCGACTATTAAGTTAGGATCGTTTTCTTTGATTAACCGAACTGCTTTAGCCATTTTACTTGGATCCTCTCCTGGTGAAGAGCCAAAGTTAGAATAGCTCAACAATGCAACTCTTGGAGTTACTTTGAACTTACGAATTGTCTTCGCTACGTTTGATGTTATTTCAGCTATATCTTCTGCCGTTGGGTTTTTATTAATTGTCGTATCCGCTAAGAATAAAGGCCCACGCTTCGTGTCAAGAATATACATTCCAGCTACTTTGTTCATGTCCTTTTGCAAGCCAACGATCTGTAAAGCTGGTCGAACCACATCACGATAATTTCTCGTGATCCCAGTAATCATAGCATCAGCATCACCCAACTCTACCATCATGGCACCAAAGTGATTTCGTTCCCGCATAATCTGAACGGCTTCAAACTCAGTAACCCCTTTTCGTTTTCGTTTCTCAAAAAAGGCATTTCCAAATACTGTTCTTCTTTCCTTTTCTTCGTCAGATTTAGGATCGATGATCGTGATATCTTGAATTTCGATTGCATACTCTTCAATTAGAGCTTCTATTTTACTTCTATTCCCAAGAAGAATTGGCATTGCAACTCCCTCTTCCCAAGCCGTTTGAGCTGCTTTAAGAATCTTAATGTTATCTGCTTCTGCAAAAACAACACGTTTTGGTGAACGTTGCGCTTTTTCAGTAATGTTTCGAAGTAGTTTATTATCCAAACCAAGACGGTTCTTAAGCGTCATCTCATACTCATCCCAATCTTCGATTGGTTCTTTTGCAACTCCAGAATCCATTGCTGCTTTCGCTACTGCTGGAGCAACGTAATAAATCAATCGTGGATCAAGTGGTTTTGGAATGAATTGCTCGCGACCAAAAGAGATGTTCTTTTCACCATAAGCTTCAATAACCTCCTCTGGAATTGTTTCCTTGGCAAGTGAGGCAATAGACTTAACTGCTGCCAACTTCATTTCTTCATTAATCGTTGTTGCTCTTACATCTAGTGCTCCACGAAATATAAATGGGAATCCAAGTACGTTATTCACTTGGTTGGGATGATCAGATCTTCCTGTTGCCATGATAATGTCCTTTCTAACCGAAGTCGCATCTGCATAGCTAATTTCAGGTTCCGGATTTGCCAAAGCAAAAACGATAGGATCTTTTGCCATTATAGAAATCATTTCTTTATTGACAATCCCACCTCTTGACAATCCAAGGAACACATCTGCTTTTTTAAATGCGGCTTCAAAAGCAACATCCTTTTTATGACTGGCAAAAACTTGTTTGTTAGAATCTAAATCTGTTCTTCCTTGATGGATAAGACCTTTAGAATCGAACATGTAAATGTTTTCCCTCTTGGCTCCTAATTTCCAATAAAGCGTTGCACACGAAAGAGCTGACGCTCCTGCTCCTGAAACAACAATTTTTACTTTTTCTATTTTCTTTTTGGCCAATTCCAATGCATTCAACAAAGCTGCTGATGAAATAATCGCAGTACCGTGCTGATCATCATGCATCACTGGAATGTCCAATTCCTCTTTTAAACGTCTTTCAATTTCAAAGGCCTCTGGTGCTTTGATATCTTCCAAGTTAATACCACCGAACGTAGGTGCCATTGCCTTTACTGTTTGAACGAACAAATCAGGATCAGCCGCATCCAATTCAATATCGAAGACATCGATATCTGCAAAAATCTTAAACAAGAGTCCTTTTCCTTCCATTACAGGTTTAGAAGCTTCTGGTCCAATATTACCCAAACCAAGAACAGCTGTTCCGTTCGAAATTACAGCGACTAGATTTCCTTTACTCGTATATTTATAGACATCTTCTTTGTTCTCGGCAATTTTCAAGCAGGGTTCTGCTACACCAGGAGAGTAAGCCAAAGACAAGTCTCTAGGTGATGAATATGGTTTTGTTGGAACTACCTCAATTTTTCCTGGTTTTCCAGTTGAGTGATAATCCAATGCATCTTGTTTTCTAATTTTCGCCATGTACGGTCTTTTGAAGCGAGCAAAGGTAAGAAAAAGCTTGAGCATACGACCGAAGGGAAAGCGATAGTTTCATTGCTATACTATTATAGTATATATACAAACGACTTGAGTTAAAGCGCTTAAATAGCAAAACAATCAATCCATAGTTGCAAAAGATCGAGCTTCGCGATGTTAAAAATCAGATCATTTTGTCAGTTTTGTAAAGAAACGTAGTTTTTAGGATTTCAATAGTTGTCTAAATTACCACCCTGTACCTTTTATAATCCGATAAAAAGTAAGAAATTGCGTTATTCAAAATCAAAAATTAGAACTATGAAAAACATTACTAAGATTTTGTTCGCAGGAGCTTTAGCACTTCCAGTACTTGGAAATGCACAAAATGCAAGTGTGAGCACTACTCCAGAGAACAGAAATGCTGTTATCGAAGAGTGGACAGGTATACATTGTGGATATTGCCCAACAGGACACGCTGCTGTTTCTGCAGCAGTTGCTAATAACCCAGGGGACGTCGTTGCAATCAACATTCACTCAGGAGGATACGCTGTACCTTCAGGAGCTGAGCCTGATTACAGAACTCCAGAAGGAACGATTCACGATAATGCATTCGGACCAACTGGTTACCCATCTTCTACTTTAAACAGAAGAACTATCGGTGGAGAACAATTGTACCACCCAGCAGGATCAAATGATGCTGATAAAGTTCCAACTATTATTGCTGAAGCTTCTGAAGTTAACATGAACATCGTTGCTACTTTAGATATCGTTTCAAGACAATTGGATGTTGCAGTTGAGTATTATTATACTGCGAACGCGCCTTCTGGCACGAACGAATTGTACGTTGCTGTTCTTCAGAACAACATTCACGGACCTCAAACTTCATACAGTTTAGGTGTTTACAATCCTGGTGGTTGGATTGGTGCTCCTTCTGACGGAGTTTACAATCACTCACACATGTTCAGACAAATGCTTTCTGCACAATGGGGTGATGCTATTACAACTACTACAATGGGTGCTACTGCAACAGTTAACTATTCTGTTACTTTGCCAATGGACATCAATGGAGTTCCTTTAGATCTTGCAAACGTAGATATCGCTGCTTTCATCAATGATGGAGTTCAATCTGCTGGTAATGTTTTAACTGGTACTCATAGTCAACCAACATTGACTGGATTTACTGCAACTGATGAAGTAATTTTCAGTTCTGCTTCTGCTCCAGATCTTGCTGATTGTGATCTTTCTGGATCTCAAACTATGTCACCAACAACGACTATCCAAAACTGGGGATCTAACGCAATGACTTCTGCAACTATCACTTATGATGTGAACGGAGGAACACCTGTTGTTATGAACTGGACTGGTAATATCGCACCTGGTGCAACACAAATTGTTACTTTAGACCCAATCTCATTTGTTCCTAATGTTGGATCAAACGATTTAAACGTTACTGTTTCAAATCCTAATGGTGTTGCTGATAATACAGCAGATAACTCTGGATCTACAACATTCACTGCTTCTGCAAGTGCAGCATCAGAAACGTTAGTTGTTACTGTTGAATTGACTACTGACCGTTACGCTTCAGAAACTACTTGGACACTTAAAGACGGTGGTGGTACTACAATCGCTTCAGGTGGACCATGGGCTGATTTAGCTGCTAACGGAACTACAGTTCAAGCTCCAGTTAATGCTAACATCTTACTTAACGAATGTTATACATTCGAAATCCTTGATTCATTCGGAGATGGAATTGATTCAGGTTACGGAGTTGGTTCTTTCGATGTGAAAGATGGTAACGGTAACTCTTTAGTTGCTGGTGGTAACTTTGCTGGTTCTGATGATGGATTGTTTAACGCTGATAGTGATGCTTCAATTGATGAAGTAATCTTCGAAGAAGTTTCTATCTTCCCTAACCCTGCATCTGAAGTACTTAACGTTAACTTCTCAACAGAAGCTACTGATTTCGTTGTTTCAATCTTGGATTTACAAGGTAGAGTTTTAGCTTCTCAAACAGGATCTAAAAATGTTACTTTCCCAGTTGCTGATTTAGCAAGTGGATCTTACTTAGTAACTATTTCAACTGAAAACGGTGTTCACACTGAAAGCGTTGTTATCAAGTAATAAAACATATTTGGCCTAGCCAAATTGAAAATACGAAGCCCTCTCGATTTGATCGAGAGGGCTTTTTTTGTATACTTACTTTATGAAAACTATTGTTATTTTTTCTGGAGCTGGAATGAGCGCCGAAAGTGGTATTCAAACCTTTCGCGATTCGAATGGATTGTGGGAAAACTATAATATCGAAGATGTTGCAACTCCAGAGGCATGGAGAAAAAATCCTGACCTCGTAACAGATTTCTATAACCAGCGTCGTAAATCAGTAATTGAGGCACAGCCGAATTCGGCCCACCTCGGAATCGCTGCTTTGGAAGAAATTGTAGAGGTAATTATTATCACTCAGAACATTGATGATTTACACGAACGTTCGGGAAGTTCTAATGTGCATCATTTGCATGGAAACATTCGTTACTCAAAATCGAGCGGTCCTGATCAAGAGGTTGAATATTTTGAAATAAAGGATTGGGAATTAAAAGCGACCGATCTTAGCCCAAGTGGATTTAGATTGCGCCCACACGTTGTTTGGTTTGGAGAAGCTGTTCCTGCATACGAACAAGCTATTGATTTGCTATTCAAGGCTGATGTTTTGATTGTTATTGGAACTTCTTTGCAAGTTCAGCCCGCAGCTGGATTGATTCATTACGCAGAAAATGCATCACATCGGTATATAATCGATCCTAAGGCCAATGAACTGGACGTGCCTAATGGATTCACAAAAATTAATATGAACGCGTCAGATGGCGTTAATCACATCAAAATGGTACTCCAAGAAGTTCTAGATTAGAAGAGTCTTACTTTTCCTTTACAAAATTCTCAATTGCTCCTGTCATTGACGGTGCATTTGGTTGAGGCGCATGAAGATCCAGTCTCAAGTTGTTTTTCACAATCGCATTAGCCGTCGTAGGCCCGAATGCTGCAATGACCGTATCATTTTGCTTAAAGTCTGGGAAGTTTTTCAATAGAGATTCAATTCCACCAGGGCTATAGAAAACAAGCATATCGTAATATACGTTTTCCAAATCTGATAAATCAGATGCTACAGTTCTGTATAAAACCGCTTTTGTAAAGTTTAAATCGTTCGCTTCCAAAGTAGCAGGGATCTTATCTCTTAGTCTATCCGTACAGGGAAGTAAAAAATTCTCCTTTTTGTGCTTTTTCAAAACGTCAACTAAATCGACAATCGTTTGCTTACCAAAGAATATCTTTCGTTTTCTGTAGGCAACATATTTTTGAAGGTAATAGGCAACGGCTTCAGAGATACAGAAGTACTTCATGCTATCCGGCACCGTGAAACGCATCTCTTCAGAAATTCTAAAAAAGTGATCTACTGCAGTTTTAGATGTAAGAATTACAGCAGTATGTTCCGCCAAGTCAATCTTTTGCGTTCTGAATTCTTGAGCATCAATGCCATCAACATGAATGAATGATCTGAAATCAATCTTCAATTCGTACTTCTCCGCCAAGTCGAAATACGGCGATTTCTTCCCCTCTGGTTTGGGTTGAGAAACTAATATTGTCTTGATTGCCAATGTTTCAAATATTTAATTCAACAAAAATGCTATCTGACAAAACCCTGCATTACGAAGTAATATACAACGAACAACGGCAGAATTTCGAGGGTGCAAAAATACAAAATTATATAATACCATGACACTCCTTGTCCATAAACAACTAGAACACTCTTAATTATACGTACAAAACTCTCAATTGCAAAGGCCCAAACCACCACCTGAATAAGGATTTCTTGGTAGTTAGGGTTAAGTACCCATACCAAGCCACAAATGAAATAAACGAGTCCAATTGATTGCGCGCCCAAAATTTTCATGATCAACGGAGCCTTGAGAACTTCATACTCTCCAGTAAGCCAACCCGTTGCTCGGATACTGATCAATGCGCCTACAAATAAAGCAAACGGTGTTGCTGCAGCAATTATCAATTGGTCCATTTTCCAAACACTTGTATCTTCTAGGCATAAGTAAACAATCAGCCCGGTGGATATCAAATAATTCAATAAAAGTAAGATCGATCCCCTCTTATTGATTGGAAACGTTTCGCGAATGTGGGTTCTTACCGAACCGACTTTTATCATTCCTACCGACAAAGAAGCGTAAATATTAGGCCGCGCCAGACGTGCAAAGGCTATTAACAAAAAAGATGTAAATAATACGATGCCAACCTCATACGAAAACCAAGGCTCTCTTGAGCTCAACTCGCTTGGAACAGACAAGGAAATTGAAGAAGAAAGAAGATTCACAGGCATTGACATTTATCGTGTATTATATATATGCAAAGTTACCTTTTGATTTTGAGATTATTTTAACAAAGACAAAAAATATAGTTAATTTTAGCACTTATTAAATGTAACTCTATGAGAACTGATTTATATACACATCCTGACTACTTTAACATGGACGATTTATTGTCCGAAGAACACAAGCTTGTTCGCGACGCGGCACGTGCTTGGGTTAAAAAGGAAGTATCTCCAATAATTGATGAACACTACGAGAATGCAACGTTTCCAATGCACCTTTTAAAAGGATTGGGAGAAATTGGTGCATTCGGACCTTATATTCCAGAAGAATATGGCGGACCTGGGTTGGATCAAATTTCTTATGGATTGATCATGCAAGAATTGGAAAGATGTGATTCTGGACTTCGCTCAACAGCATCTGTTCAGAGTTCATTAGTGATGTATCCAATTTGGAAATACGGATCAGAAGAGCAAAAACAAAAATACCTTCCAAAATTGGCGTCGGGTGATATGATCGGTTGTTTTGGATTGACGGAGCCGGATCATGGTTCTAATCCAAGTGGAATGCTTACCAACATTAAAGATGCTGGTGACCACTATATTTTGAACGGGGCCAAAATGTGGATTTCAAATGCACCTTTCGCTGATATCGCTGTAGTTTGGGCGAAGAACGAGGAAGGAAGAATTCACGGATTGGTTGTTGAAAGAGGAATGAAAGGTTTTTCTACTCCTGAAATGCACGGAAAATTATCACTTAGAGCTTCGGCTACTGGAGAGTTAATTTTTACTGATGTGAAGATTCCAAAAGAAAATATTTTACCTGGAAGATCAGGTTTGGGTGCACCACTTAGCTGCCTTGACTCTGCTCGTTTTGGTATCGCGTGGGGTGCTCTTGGTAGTGCAATGGACTGCTACGATCAAGCACTTAGATATTCAAAAGAAAGAACTCAATTTGGCGTTCCAATCGGTGGATTCCAATTGATTCAAAAGAAATTGGCTGAAATGATTACTGAAATCACGAAAGCACAATTATTGACATTACGTCTTGGACAATTGAGAAATGAGGG
>JAWUWJ010000004.1:0-20607 GCA_034111925.1 Crocinitomicaceae bacterium | reverse complement strand
AGTCGACGCCACTTTTAGAAGCCTCATTCCTTTATTGGAATGAGGCTTTTTTGTGTCCTGTACTTTTTTCTTGACAATGAAAGAAGCCTTTTCCCTTCGGTCTTCACAAGCTATCGCTTGTTCTTCTTTATTGGAATGAGGCTTTTTTGTGTCCTATACTTTTTTCTTGACAAAGAAAGAAGCCTTTCCCTTCGGTCTTCACAAGCTATCACTTGTTCTCCTTTATTGGAATGAGGTTTTATCTTTAATGGCAATTTGTTTTGTCTAAACAGGAAATATCAAATTTTCATCATTTGTTAATGCTCATTGAAACAACTAGGGAACAATTGAATGAATACGCATGCTATACTATTCTTAAGTGTTCTTATATGTTCTTCCGTTATTCTTACTCATGAGTTCTGAGAATATTTTCCATTCCAATAATTTTGAATTAACAACAGTGCCTTTTTTTACGTTCAATGCTTTGATGTATCACACCACAACTAATTTATAAGATGCTTAATTGAATAATGGCAGTACTTTAAACTCAATGGGAGTCCTATTGAAAAATACATTATGTGAATAGAGGTAGATTTGATACTGATTATATAGGTGTACAATACTATAGTCGAGCATCAAATCTAAAGATGATTTGTGGTAGAATTACTAAGATTTAAAACAAATCAATTCTAAGAATGCACTGTCGCGTAATTGGATAATGAAATCTTCATTTAATGTAAAGCGTTTCAGTATGAGAAACTTATTTTACATAAATTGGTAGGGGAAATGATTAAGATGGATTTCTAAATTCTGATTGAAAGACAAGTCAAGACCTGTGGTTCAACCAGATTTAACTCACAATTAGTTATTCAAGTCCCAAGAATATTCCTTGTACTCAACCTTAGGAGATTTCAACTGCTCCGTTCGATACTTATTGATAAAGTCTATTGTAGTTCCGCTTTTATTAAAATCTGCTGAGTACCAATCAAATATTTTCGAAATATTAATCTCCTTCTTATCGAATTCGTTTTTGGAAGTGTCATTTAAGAACTTCTTAGTTTGAGAAGTTAGCTTAGATTGAAGGTTACTAGGTGTATATGCGGCATTCAATAAATTAGGGCAAGATTTACTAGCGCAATTTAAGGCAAAATGAATTCTAGGCTCATTGAATTTTTTTCGAATGATTTCGTTTTCAACATGTGCTAAGCTAATAGTGCTTCCGCCAAGTTTAATAAATTTTTTCTTCCAAGGCTCAGCTGTAATCTTTGTTATCGAAGTTGTAGGGTAATTGTCCACAATGAGTTTAATCGTATAGATGTTATAAACGTTAATCCAATAGGCCAGCTTCTGGTTCTTGGTCCAATTGCTCTCGACGTAATTGGCTTCAATTTCTTTCAAGATAACATCCAATGAACTCTTGTTAGCCTTCATTCCACTATAGTTTACTTTCCCAGAAGAACTCACATATTTCTTTAAAAAGGAATTCAATTTTTCATATTTGTGAATGTCAACTTTTTTAACTTCTTCAACAACTTGAGCTGGATTTGATTCAGTTTTAACTTCTGCTTTAGTTGTTTCAGCTTCTGTAGAACGTTCAATAGAAATATCAATTGGAGGTAAAGGGGCAGCATTTACTTCATCCGTTGGAGATCCACTCTCTTTACTGGAACCTTCATTCTCTGCAATTTGCTCCGAAGGTTGAGTTTGATTCTTTGATGGTTGATTATCGTTTTTTACTTCAGTATTTTCTTCTTTGTTAGCCTTAGAGGTTTCGGTATCCGATGATTCAGAGCTACAACCAATGGTAAATAGTACTGTTGTTGCTATTATAAGGGAATAAATTTTAGTCATAAGGCTTGGACGAGTTTTTATCATATTAATTACAATTTAGCGAAGTGATTTATAATTTTTAATCCAGGAGGTATCTTTAACATCGGTTAATAAACGCCAGAAGTTCGTATCGATAAAAAACTTGGTGTCGACATGATCTACAGCGTATCGATCATAAATGTATTTTTCCTGTTTAGGAGAAGGTTTGTGGTACTTGTTACTCCAGCCAATATCCGTTTTGTGCTTAAAGGGATAAGTTGCAAATCGAATTTTCCAGAGAGAATCCATTGGTTCGCAAATTTCTATTTTTTTAAGTTGGGTGCTGTCGAAAACCATTCCGCAGCTGATGCCGTTTTCCTCGAAAAAGTTGACTCTTTTGGGATTGTAAATACTCGGCCATTCACCAGAGACAATCTTGATGAAAGAAGCGCGATCTACGATTTTTTTCTTTGTTAAAACGCGGTTGTTATTTATATAGCAAACGTAAGTACAGATTTTTGAATTCGCTCCAATTGAAACACGTACTCCAAAAACTCCTCTGGGACCAGGCGGTTCGCAGTCATTGTCGATGGCGATTTGGCCAACGACGGTATTCTCTTGCTTCTGATAAATCACAGAACAGGAAATAATCCAGATATATATGAGGATAAAACGAAACATCTCTTATACAATTTACGAAAATTATACCGAAAGGTTTGATTTATTTATAGAGTATCCTCAGTGCAGCATATACAATGTAAACTCCTAGTGTCAAGAATGGTAGGTGATAAATTCAATTTTCAATTAAAAAGACAGTAACGAACAATCCTAGAAACAATAAAACCGCAAGTAAATTAAATTTCTCATAATCTGGTTTATCGGTCAAATCTATAGATATGGTTGGGTGTGACACAGGCATCCAGCCTGATATCATTAGATGTGCAGTCTTCAATTTTGTCGACCAAATCATCAAAATGACTTAAGCCAATAAATTTACAACGAGGAGAACACTTACTAAGAAAACGATCATAGAACCCTTTACCATAACCAACCCGCTGCCCACTTTTATCAATCGCCAACAATGGCACAATTACAATGTCAAAATGTTCAGCAGCTACAACCCGTCCGCGGTTCGGTTCGGGAATTCCCCAACTGGAAATTTCTAATTGATCTTCAGATTCGAATATAATTTGTTTCATTTCATTCGATTTCCCGTCCACCTTAGGAATTGCGACCTGAGCGTCAAATGACATTGCTTTCTCCCAAATTTTGTAAGTATTGATTTCTTTCGTTCTCTCAATAGGTAGAAACATACTTATTTTCTTTTTTTCAAATTGAAAATTACTGAAAAGAGAATGCGTGATTTTTTCTGATATAACTTCTAAATCCTTTGGTGAAAGAACCCGACGTTTTTGGAGGTATTGTTTGCGAAGATCTTCTTTAATCATAAAATAAGCAATTGCCTAATTCCACTGGGTAATTGGACGAATAAATATACGAAAACTACTCCGAATAAGAGCATTTAACTTGACTGTTTTTCCAATTTGGATTGTTTCGAGCAATTTGTACAAATTTTAAAATTGAAACCGTTCACTGGAGGCGTAAAAGGTTAAAGAATAAACGTTGCAGCATATGTGCTTTTGCTATTACGGGCTGTTTTAGCTTACGATGACAGTTCATTCTAATTTTAGGAGGTAAAGTGTGATAATAATGCGTTTCTTTTTTCAATTAGTTAGAAAAATGCGCTTATCGTTGATTTTATTTGATCCGCTTGCTTTGTAAATGGATAAAGACGAAATTTAAGTCAACTTAATCAATAATTCATATTATGACTAAAAATTACTATCTACGAACGGGCTTATTAATAGCGTGTTTAATTGTGAGCAGCATTAGTTTTGCTCAAACGTATACTTTCACGACTGCAACGGCAACGGGCATTTCTGGACCTACGCAAGTCCAGACAGATGCAGAGTACACTGGTACAACTCTCGATGGGGCTGTAACTGTAACTGCAGGAATTCAATATTGGGTTGTTCCTTCTACAGGTGTTTATTTAATTGAAGCTTTTGGAGGTCAAGGATTCGGAGCTTTTGGCGGACGTGGTGCACAGATTAGTGGTGAATTCAACCTTACTGTTGGAACTACATTAAAAATTCTTGTTGGACAAATGGCTCCGCCACCAGTTGGTAGTTTAAACCAATTTGCAGGTGGAGGTGGTTCTTTTGTTACGACAACAGCAGATTCCCCGTATATAGTAGCAGGCGGTGGTGGTGGAAATCACGGTGCTTCATACGTTACAACTTCTGACGCATCAATAGCCAATAATGGTTACGCGGGTGTAGCAGGAAATTCTGGAGCTGGTGGAACAGCTGGATCTGGAGGAGCTTCTGCATCAAGTGCTGATGCTGGCGGTGGACTTCTTGGAAATGGCGGCGGAATCGGTGGCGGATTTGCCTTCGTGAATGGCGGTAATGGTGGTGCTGGAGTAACTTCTGGTCACGGTGAAGGAGGCTTCGGATGTGGCGGAGGAACAAGCAGCTGGGATAATTTCCGTGCCGGTGGTGGCGGTGGTTATAGTGGTGGCGGTGGCGCTGGTGAGAATGGCCAAATAAATGCTCCTGCTGCAGGCGGTGGTGGTTCTTTCAACAGTGGAACAAGTCCAGTAAATCTTGCAGGTGTTCAACTTGGAAATGGAATGATCATTATCACAAATCAATGTGCTCCGGCAATAGGAACTCTTGCTGGTGATCTTGGTTCATTACCAGATGTAACAGAAGATTGTGTCTCAATACCAACTGCTCCAACTGCAACGAACAGTTGTAATGGTGGTATCGCTGGAACTCCTGACGTTAGTTTTCCTATTACGACAGTTGGAACGAATGTAGTTACTTGGACTTACGATGATGGTATAAATATAGTAACGCAAGTTCAAAACATTATAATTACTGGGTTTGATATAACTCCTCCAGTTGTAAATAATCCAAACTTATCCGATCTTGCTAGTCAATGTGATTTTACTCCACCAACTCCAACAGCATCAGATCTTTGCGCTGGAACGTTATCTGGTGTAGCTGATGTTACTTTCCCTTTGTCAACACAGGGATTGACAGTTGTAACTTGGACGTATACTGATCCAAATGGAAATAGTGTAACTCAAACTCAAAATATTACATTGAATGATGTTGCACCACCTAATTTAGATATTCCAACTTTATTAGACTATAATGGTTGTGGTTCTGCGACTCCTCCAACTCCAACTGCTTCAGATTTTTGTGCAGGTGCTTTGAACGGGACTCCAGATGTAACATTCCCAATTACTGCAGCAGGTCCTACAGTGGTAACTTGGACTTACGTTGATAACAATGGAAATTCAGTTTCTCAAACACAAGATGTTTATGTAACTGCTGTAGATGTTACGGTAACATTAAATTCTGCGGTGATCAATGCTAATGCTGGAGGTCTCGCATACCAATGGATGGATTGTGCTACGGATCAATTAATTCCTGGTCAAACAGGTCAGGCCTATACGGCAACGGTAACTGGTAACTATGCTGTAATCATCACGAACGGGATTTGTGTTGATACTTCAGCTTGTACATTAGTGGATTTCACTGGAATTGATGAATTGAACTCGAATGCGATCACAGTTTATCCAAATCCAACAAGTGGAACGTTTAATATTGACTTCGACGGAAATATTGATAATGTTATTGTTACTGATGCATTGGGAAGAATTATCGATCTACCTTCTGATTTGACGACAGGTAAAATTGATGGGTCTAGCTTAGCTGCTGGTAAATACACTGTTAGTGTGATTTCTACAGATGCAATCTATAGAAAAGATATAGTGGTTGTGAAATAACTCAAGCTAATTTAATTTGAAAGCCCTTTCTTGGATCGACCGAGAGAGGGCTTTTTCGTGAAGTAACGGTTATTTTACAAGTTACCTGATTCAGAAAGAGTGAATTGGTGTAAAATATGTAGAATTAGTTCCACAGATTTTCGTGGTACCAAATAAATTCCATAATTTGCAGATGAAATGAAAACGAAACTAAACAATCCTGTTACCTTAATTCTCGTTGGAGCCGCTATAACAATTACATTTTTAGGATTTAAATTCAAAAATGAAAACGGATCTTACAGAACAATGAACGCTCAAAAAGCGAATGTCTCGGACGTTTTAAAGTTCTTAGGCGATGACGAGATGGTTCATTCAATGGCAAATTTTGATGCTGAAAAGGCGAGGATAGGAGAAGATTTAATCCTGAACGGTCGAACTAAGGTTGATGGCAAGTATTCAAAAAGAATATCAAAATATTTCGTATGTACAGATTGCCATAATTTAGGACGCGAATTTGAAATCCTAACGGATGAAACGTCTGAATCAAGATTGAAGTATGCCGACGAAAATGGTTTAAATTTCATGCCTGGATCAACTTTTTGGGGAATGTACAATAGAACTTCATTTTACAATAATGATTACGAAAAGAAATACGGTTCACTAGTAGTAGACTCTCGCGATACGCTTGAGAATGCAGTTCAATTGTGTTCTAAATATTGTTCATCGGGACGGTATTTAGATGATTGGGAGTTGGAATCCATCATGCATTATTACAAAAAGAATGAATTGAAAATTGAGGATTTGTCTCTTTCTGAAAATGACATGAAGAATATCCAGAAATATGCAAAATTAAAGGATAGCAAAAAGAAGGATTTAATTGAGACAATTAAGAGTTCATATGTTCAAGGATATGCAGCAACATTCCTTCCTACTATGCCAACGGACAAAAGAAAGTACGGCGCAGGCGGAAATCCTGAAACAGGTAAGAAAATTTATGATAAAAGTTGTCTGCATTGTCATTCTAGCGGACGTGTTACAAATTTAAATTTGGATAAGAGTTCTTTAACAGGCGGGATGTTTTGGCGAAATATTAAAAAGTATTCAGACAAGTCATTGTACCAAATCGTCCGACATGGAACCTATTCTAAAACGGGAAGAAAACAATACATGCCTCTTTATACAAAAGAGAAAATGAGCGATAAACAACTAAATGATCTTGTTGCGTACATTAAACAATTAGCCGGGAAATAATGAAAAGACTTTACATTTTATCAATAACTCTGTTGTTAGCAGCTTCTTCGTTCGCACAGGATTCTGAGGAAACATTCCATGGAACTCGAATTTTGAATGGACATTCAGTTGAAACTTTAAAGAAAAACACCTTACAATTTAGAATTGAACATCGATTTGGTGATTTGGTTGGAGTTGCTGGTGGAGTCAATAACTTCTTCGGTTTTGATCAAGCAGCAGATATCCGATTTGGATTTGAATATGGAATCACGGATAAATTGATGGTTGGAATTGGCCGTTCAAAAGGAACATCCGCACCTTATAAATCATTGGTTGATGGGTTTGTTAAATACCGCCTTTTGACTCAAAATAAAAGTAAAGGAATGCCTGTGAGTTTGGCACTTTTCGCTTCGTCATCATTGTCTTATCAACCATCTGTGGCCGATATTTCGTTAATTCAAAATTATCCTGAATTTGCACACAGAATGGCGTATTCGACTCAAATTAATATCGCCAGAAAGTTCAGCGATAGAATCTCAATTGCCTTGATGCCAACATATGTTCATAGAAATTACGTGAACTCAAATGACGTCAACGGTTTGTTTGCTTTGGGTGGAGCTTTCAATATTAAAGTTTTGAAAGGCTTAGGAGTTATAGGTGAATATTACCACACCTTCTCTCCAAGCGATCCATTAATTAGACCGGACAATTACAATAGCCTTTCTGCAGGAATTGAATGGATTACGAGTGGACATAACTTCAAAGTAGTAGTAACGAACTCTAGAGGGTTTGGTGAAACTCAATTTATTCCTTACACTTTTTCTAATTGGTTAGACAAGCAGTTTAGACTTGGATTCAGTATTACAAGAAATTTTAAATTATGAGAATATTCAAAATAGCATTCATTGTAAGTTCGATTTGCTTATTAATGTCTTGTACACAAGATAAAATAGTAGAGATTCCAGTGGAATGTCCAGACCCAATTTCATTTTCTCAAGATGTTGAGCCATTGTTTGTAACTGGCTGTTCTACAAGTGGATGTCATGGCGCAGCAGCTGCGGGCGGGTACAATTTAGAAGGACATTCTAACATTTCTACCAACGCTACACCGATTTTAGGCGTTATACGTCATGAGACAGGAACTCCAATGCCATTTAACGGATCAAAATGGTCCGATGCAGATATCCAAACTTTTCAATGTTGGATGGATCAAGGTAAATTGGATAACTAATTTATAAATTTTACAATTGAACACTTATACTTAACTTATGAAAAGACTTTACATTTTGCCTGCAGTTGCTGTTTTAGCCGCTGGAATTTTCGCATTTCAAACGACTGAATCTACTGGGAAAGTAGAAGGGTTTAAGAAAACAAAACATTTACAGAGTGGTGGAAATCAACCTGGATTAACAGGAGCTCCTGGGGAAAGTAATTGTACAGATTGCCATTCAGGGAGTGTTTTGGATGGTTCGAATCAACATCAGTTCATATTGTCGGATGCAGGATTTGCGTCTGTTACATCTTATGTTCCTGGAGCGAGTTACACTGCAACATTGCAATTGGCAAATGATCCATCGAAAAAAGGATTCTCTTCTACTACTTTAGATAATGGATCAAATTCAATGGCAGGTTCTTTACTTGGTGACGCAGTAGGCGGTACTGCTGGCTTCCAGAATGGTGGAGGAACAAGAGATTACGTTTCTCACACTAGTACAAGTAATACAAACGCTAATACTATATGGTCTTGGGAATGGACTGCTCCTGCAGTTGATGTAGGTAATGTAACTTTTTACATAGCATCGAATAGTGCAAATAACAACGGTTCAACATCAGGTGATGAAATTTTCTTGACGGAGCACGTAATTAATTCAACTCTTGGAATTGAAGAGGTTAAGAATGACATTTCTACGTTTACTGCTGGTTACAGTGTTGAAGGTAACAGTGTTGCAATCAACTTTACTTCAATGATAGCTGATGACATGCACTTTAACTTGGTTGATCTAAACGGAAAATCAGTTTATTCATCAAACCTTTCTAAATCTATGATTGGTACGAATAAACAAATGGTTTCTTTGCCAAGTGAAATTGAAAATGGAATTTATGCTGTGCATTTCTTCGTTGGAAACAGAGCTATGTCTGCAAACGTATTGGTTCAGAAATAAAAAAGCTGTTGCTTTTTAGGGAACTCAAAAGTGACCTAAGCGAGAGTCTTTTTGGTGAGCCGAAAGGTGAACTATTAAATAGAATATATATATTAAATCCCGGTTCTTTGGAACTGGGATTTTTTATTCCCAACGACTTTTAACGATCATCTCAACTTTAGTGAATAGATTGTTTGGCAAATAGGTTCTCCATTCGAGTTCATCCATTTCCCCACCCATGACGCAATACTGATCGATTCCTACGTCTTGCATTTCGCGTTCCACATGTTCATGAAAGTTCAGCATCGCTACCCAGCCGTCTTCAGCATCATCAATCCATTATTCGTAATAACAAACATCTGATCCGTGAAAATTCAAAACGTTTTCACCAATTAGAATGAACTTATTGAGTCCCGTTGGTAATAACTCATCAATGATATCTCGTTTTAAAGTCATCACATCATTTTCAATAGTATCATTCCATTCACCGATCATTTCGATGACACAGAATCCTATATCATAATCCGCATACAGAATTTTAATGTACAGCGTTGGCGATCCAATGTGATCCCATTGCGGATGGATGTAGTAATTGTAGATGTGATTGTCAAATTCGAACTCGCTATAATCACGGTTATAAAAAGGTGAAGCGTCATCTTCTGAGGCAATATAAATATTCCTCCAATGATAATATGGTTCGACTAAATGCATGTTGCAAAGTTAATCTTTAGATTCAACAAATATTGGCATAACTTATGCTTGAATATGATTAAATTTAGAATTCAAACAACCAAAGAATATCCTATGTTAAAGAGAATCGGCCTTTTTGCAATCCTAGCACTTTTAATCGCTTCATGCTCAAGTGAAGAAGAAACAGTAGAAAAAAGAAAAATCGAAGATTATGTTTCCGCAGTAATGAATGGAAATAATGAGGTCTTTGCTTTTGGTAGCGTTAGTCTTAAAGGAATAATGGACAAAACCGACTACAAGAACGAAAAAATGATTGAAGGATTGATTTCTGGAGAGATCGATAATCTTAATAGAGTTTTAAGCATTGATTCACCAGTGCATTTTACTGTTGAAGGGCCTGTCAGCAAAGAGGGCAAGCCGAAGAGAGTCTTGTTGTTCGTGAAAGTGAAGAATGCAGACGAACTTGAAAAAGAGTTAAAGCAACGAAGAAGCTTTTTGGTGGAGGAAACGAACGGAATCCGTTATGCTGAAGACGATGAATTTATAATCGCCTTTAGAAATGACTTAGCGATTGCCATAATCCAACAAGGAAAATACAACACGAAGAAAGTTGTCAATGAAGTGTTTAAGAAATCAAGGGGAAAAGTTTCTGGAGGAAAGATTGATGAAATGATACAAGCCAAAGGTGATTTCGTATCTAATGTTAGTATTGAAGGATTGTACGCAACGTCAAGCACTGACTTGGATTTATTGAGCCCTGAAGATCAAAAGAAAATCCAAACGATGGTTAAAGGTTCATTCGTTCAATCCGTTTTGAATTTTGAAAAAGGAGGAATGTCGATTGATGTCAAAAATTATTTTTCAAAGGAAATGCAAGAGTTAATGTTTTTCAAGTCTAATAAATCATCTGATTTGGCGAGTAAACTTGCAAGGGGAGACGGTAGAATTGTTGGAGGAGTATCAATCAACCTTGACGTTAAAAAAATGGAAGATTTCTATGCTACCTATGCACCGAACATCATGGAGAAAATGAATGTTCAAATGGAGGAAATGGGTGGATTGTTCAAGTATCTTGGTACAGGAAATCTTATGTCGTCTGTTGTGAATGGAGAAGCAGGAATGATAGCCATTGGAAAGGAAGTTAATGGTGAATTTGAAATAGGATCTAGATCGTACTTAAGCACATCGGAAGCAGGACAAAAAGTGTTTTCACTGATGCGAAATGAAATCAAACTGGACGAAGGAGTGAAGTTGAATTACGCTGATGGCGGATTGGAAGCTCTTGCGCCCTATATGGGAACTTCAACGGCAATGCTAAAGAGCGATGCAAAGTTGGACATGCCAAAAGGAAGTGAAAAATTTGGAACAACTGGATTCTTCATGTTCATTGATTTCGATGCCATTTCAAGTATTGATATGGGACCGTTGCAATCGTCCGTCATTGGGATGCTTGATTATGCAACTATAGAAATGAATAACGACGGGGGTAAATTTTTTATCAAGACAAAGAACAATAACGATAATATTTTAAAACAAGTCACTAAGGAAGCAATGTCTATGTTGCCAATGCTTATGGGCGGAGGATTCTAATATGAAGAAGTCAAAAGAAGAATGGAACCAGCTGAATGCTGAAGAACAACGTGTGATTGTTGGCAAGGGAACGGAACGAGCATTCGTAGGAGAGTATACGGATACGAAGTTGCCTGGGATTTATGTTTGCAGACAATGTGAATCTGAATTGTATACTTCTGAAGATAAATTCAGTTCTCACTGCGGATGGCCGTCCTTCGATGACGAAATTGAAGGCTCTGTTAAACGAATTCGTCATTCAAACGACAATCGTATAGAAATAGTTTGTAGTACTTGTGACGGTCACCTAGGGCATGTTTTCGAAGGAGAACGCTTTACTGAGAAGAACACGAGACATTGTGTGAATTCTATTTCAATGAAATTTGTTCCAGAAGGATGAGTTTAAGTTTTGAATGAGGAGTTCTGGGTTTTGAGTTTGGTCCAATTCATTTTTTAAATTGAGAATTTCCCCAAATTTTATTTACTTATATCTTCGACAATAGCCTACACAGCTAGCGCGTTTATAAATCTGTGCTTGGCACCCTTTAGACTAAGTGACTTCGAAAATTACCTCTGGTGCTACTTCGTGGTGGAGCTGTTTAGGTATTTCGGCTCGGCCGGGAGATGTTATATAAAGAAATCTGAATCAATTACTTCATCGCAGAATCAGAACTACACGATTGTATGCTATCACTTTCCTTATGAACGATGTCATGAAGGATCAGCTGAGAAGCTAAAGCCAATTGCGAATAGTTTTGTGAATTGTTTCCAAAGCTCGCTGCTGTCGTATTCCACATTGTTTGAATCAATTGTTGCCCTCCTTCTGTTGGAGCAATTTTATTGACAACTGCTGATACATTTCCAGCTCCAGCATGATACACGTGCAAAACAAACAATCGAAACCAAATATCATTTTCAGAATAGTTCAAGTTATGCGCATTCAAAATTCGTTTGGCTTCTGGAATACATATTTTCTTAATTAAATTCGATGATCCAAAAGCGCTTCTTTCAAAATCGGAGCGTTCATCCGTGTAGCGATTAACTGTTAAGCCTTGTGCTCTTGCTACGGCTGGCATCAATTGAAATGGTCCGTAAGCTCCAGCTCTTGATTTTTTTAGTTGTCCTGGACTTTCTATAAGCAAAATTGCCTGTGCGTACCAAGGATCAACATCGTTGTTCTCAAAGGCTGCAACACCATCTGCGAGGCTTGAGTAAACGACATCGAACTTGTAGAAATCTTTTTTTCCCGTTGTCACAAATATTCGATCTTCACTTGTCAAGCCATGTGCAGTGCGAACACTATCACGGTACGTATCTTTTTGAGCGTTGGTCTGTTTGTTCCATTGAACGTTACTCGTGGTTTGAATCACTTCTCTCGTCTTCGCAATGTTCACAATGCACGAATCAGGCGCAAGTGTCATAATGCTTCTCCAAAAATTAGGCTGAGCGAAACTGTTCCATCCTTCAGAAATGATGACATCAGCACTTAAAATAACGTTTTGATCTTCTCCCGTTTTGACTTCAATTTTTTCATCTTCCCATTTAAAATCTTGAGAAAAAGTACTGAACGAAATAAGGGGAATTAAGAAAAGGAGATGGCGCATGAAAGTTTGTTGTTAACAGGTTTATATAAAGATAACGCTAAAGAAAGGGCAGATGTTACAGTTTTGGAAGAAGAATGAACAGTTACTCGTTAAAATCCCCTAATTTTAACATATAATGCATGTTATTCGAACAGTTTTGGGTTGGCCTTTCATCTTTTTGGTGAAAATTTACCAATGGATCATCAGTCCTATATTTCCGCAAACATGCAGATATACACCAACTTGTTCTTCTTATACGATTGAAGCAATTAAAGTTTGGGGGCCGATTAAGGGCGTGTATTTGGGTATAAAACGAATCGCTTCATGCAACCCTTGGGGCGGACATGGACATGATCCTGTTCCGGAACGAATGCCCAAAAAGAAAAAGCAATAGCTTTTGATGGGGGAACGGAAAGTGACTTTGCTCAAAGCGCCAATTAAACCCGTATCTGCTTTAAATTGCAATTTTATTTTTCTCGAAGACTAAGAAACAAAAGCAAAGGACGCTTTCTGATTATTTCATAAATAAATACGCCAATTACCACCACATATTCAATTGTGACGATTGTTCTAGCTTCAAAAACCGAACCTGAATCCAGAGCGTATATCACGTAGGAAAAGAAAATAAGGAACGACCAAATAATTGGAAAGCTGTAGTTCGTGAAAAGAGATATGGCCAGAATTGGAAGGATGTACCACGGATGAACTGTTGTTGCGAAGAGCAAGTAAATGAAAAAAGCTACTGTTATTCGACTCATTAATTTTTGCCAAGTGTTTGTGTTTCCCCAAAAGGCTTGAACCAAAACAAGGAAAAAAGAAAGTTGTGACAAGCGAGGTCCATAAATTTTAATTGGGTTCCATTCGTTAACTGTCTTTCCGTATTCAATGTAGTTGTAGAAGATTAGAGAATTGAATTCGAAGACTTTGAAGTAAAGCGTCAAGCTTTGGAGAAAGTTTGCAATGTTATTGGTGTCTAAGTGGATCATCCCGATACCGACAGCAAGGCCAACAGTCATAAAACACAATATGATGGTTTTCGTCCATCCTAAGTATCTTAAAAAGAAGGGAAGGAAGATCAATGGAACGAGTTTGATTTGAACGGCTATTGCAAGCCAAGATCCTCCGAGTGCAGCTTTCTTTTTAAGTATGAAATACAATGCGATGAACAGGAATGAAATCATCACGCCTTCAAAATGTACGTTTCCCGTACATTCAATGATCCAAAGTGGATTTAGAAATAAGATCCAAATTCGACTGCTTGAAAAATTAAGAAGGCGAAGTGATTTTAGCAGGTAAATGGCTCCGACAAACTCTGTCAAAACAATGAGTAATTTTAATAGAAACGTATTGACCGCAATGGAGGAGGAGAACGCAGTTGCTCCAATAAAGTACGATTGATTGATCGTTGGGTAACAGCTGTAATTCCGCCTCGACAAATCACTCATTCCGCCATAGATGTCATGGATATACGCGTTGTCTCTTAAAAAGGGCTGGTGAATTACTTCCGTTGGTTTAAAATCAAATGCGTTGATTGAGTTCCAAGCCATTTCGCCGTCCCAGAGAAATCGGTAATAGTCATTTGACAAATACGGTTCAAACAGCATCGAGATCACATGTGCCGATATGGCGAGCACCGCCAAGTGCTTGAATTTTAAATCGCTTTGCTTAATGAGAACAAGATAAGCGATGAACGCGATCGTATAAGCCGTAAACAGCGTTGCAAGTTGCGTTCGATCCGATTCCCAATTAATGGTGAATATCGATAAGAGAAATACTAAAGAAGCGATGCGCGTTACCCAAGAAGTATTGGATAACATAGGGCTAGGCTTTTTTAGTTCTTAATTCAGATAGTGAAGAGAAGAATACTAGACCATAACCGATCGTAAGCATCAAGTGGAAAGGAATCATTCCTAAATCACCATAAATTGCACGATTAACAGTTGTGTAAGCAAAAAGAAGCATTAATATTCCTTCTCCAATGTTTAGGATAGAGATGCTCTTTTTATCGTATTTGTTTCCTGTAAATTCACTTTTAACGTTCACGTTAAACTTAGGCGTTCGAACGAAAGAACTTTTAATCCCAAGATATCCTTCCATTACTGCAACACTGTTGTTCAATGCAAGTCCCATTGAGACCATTAAGAATTGGAAAAAGCGAACTGTGAATTTGATCAGTGAAACGACTACATTGCCTGTTTTGTCTCTGTATGAATGCCAGTAGTAGAACATTAAGAATACTGTACTAACTAAGAAAATGGCTACGAAACGAAGAACGTAATTCAAATCAGCGAAACTGTCTTTAATATGTAAAACAGGCAAGCTCAATAACGACATCATTAGGATAACGATGAATACTGAAGAGTTGAATAAGTGAGCCATACCGTGGACACGATCTCCCATTTTAACTCCTTTAGTTGTAGCGATACGTCTACGCATTTTGATAAAGCATTCCGCTCCACCTTTCATCCATCTGTGTTGTTGACTTTTTAAAGCGGACATCGTAATTGGCAACTCAGCGGGTGCGATAACATCTTCTAAATATTTAAATTTCCACCCTTTTAACTGAGCACGGTAACTTAAATCCAAATCTTCTGTCAAGGTATCATGTTCCCATCCACCTGCAGCAGCTATACACTCTTTGCGCCAAATACCACCAGTTCCGTTGAAGTTGATGAAGTGACCTGAAGCATTACGTCCACCTTGTTCAATTGCGAAGTGACCATTAAGTCCAAAGGCTTGTAATTCCGTAAGAATCGAATATGTTTTATTGATATGTCCCCATCTTGTTTGAACAACGCCTACTTTATCGTTGTTGAAATGTGGCATTGTTTTTTGAAGGAAATCAGAATCAGGAATGAAATCGGCATCAAATATAGCAATAAAATCGCCCTCAACTTGATCCATTGCATCGTCTAAAGCTCCAGCCTTATATCCCGTTCTGTCAACTCTGTGGATGTGTTGAATGTTAATACCTCTTGCTTTAACTTCAGCTACCTTCTTTGCAATTACTTCAACAGTTTCATCCGTAGAATCATCCAATACTTGGATTTGTAATTTGTCTGCTGGGTAATCAAATGCGGCTGCTGTTTCTATAATTCGCTCTGCAACATACAACTCATTAAACATGGGCAGTTGCACAGTTACTTTAGGCGTGTTACTAGGATCATATACTGGCGCAGCAGGAAAAGCCTCTGGATGTTTTTTCTTTTTTCTTTTATTACGAACGTATGCAATAGCCAATGAAAGTTGAAGAATACTATAGAATAGAACTAAAATAAGACATCCTAAATAAACGAAAACGATAATCTTACTTAAGGTATGAGACCAATAATGCTCGATTCCCCAAGCATCTCCCCAATCTAAAAGCCAAGTAACCTTACGTCCAATTTCAAATTTAGTGAAGCTGAATGAACCTTCTTTCACATCCTTTTCAGCAAGTTTAAATTCAATTGTCTTTTTATTATACGTCTTGTCGTTAACAACCAAATCGTAATCACCTACAGGAATATTCTTGAATGTGAAATCTCCATTTGCATTTGTTTTTGCCTTAGAAATCACCTTCGATTTCTTATCTTGAATCTCAAGCTGAACTCCTTCTAAAGGATTTTCAGTCTTGTCATTGATCAAGCTTCCCTTTACGAACTTTACGTTCTGGGCAAATGTTAAACTGGATAAAAGAAGGCCCGTAACTAATAAACAGACTCTCAATACGTGTGATAATTTTATTTCCTTCAAACTGCTAAAATATTTTCTCGTTTAAAAACGATACTTAAAAACCGCAAATATAATCTTTATTCCCGCAAGTACAGTCCCTTTTATAGTACCACTTACTTTTGACACTCCGATGCGTTTTCTATAGTTCACCGGAACCTCGCAGAATTTCATTTTTTCCTTCGAAGCTTTGATCTGCATTTCAATGGTCCAACCATAGGTTTTATCAGCCATTTTCAGTTGTTCCAAGGCATCACTTTTAATTGCTCTGAAGGGGCCTAGATCGGTAAATTTGGCACCATAAAACAAACGAATTAATTTAGTCGCCAACCAATTCCCGAAGACTTGTTGAGGCGTCAATGATCCCTTTTCTCGTTTGCCAAGAACCCTGGAACCAATGACCATATCGTGATCGGTTTCTAAAATAGGAGCGATTACATTCGTTATTTCTTCTGGGAAATCTGAATAATCGCCATCCATGAAGACCACTATATCCGTTTTTAATTCTCTAGATTTTTCAATTCCTTTCAAACATGCCCATCCATAACCTCTTCTTGGTTCATCCAGAACAATTGCTCCAGCTGATTTTGCAACTTCAACCGTATTGTCGTTTGAATTGTTGTTGACAACAATAACGTGTTCAACGAGATCACGAGGAATGTCGGAAACAACCTTTCCGATAGATTTCTCTTCGTTAAAGGCAGGAATAATTACAGTAATTGTCGGTGTGCTCATGTAAATTTGAAAGTGCGAATTTACATATTCAATTTCACTCCATCCTTAGTAATTTCCAAAGGATTCCCATCAAAACGACCTTCTTCAGGACCGTTTTCTAATTTAAGAACACCTCTAGGGCAAACTGAAGAACAAACACCACATCCAACACAACTAGAGCGAACAATGTTTTCACCCTTCTGAGCGTATGCTCTCACGTCAATTCCTTGCTCGCAATATGTTGAGCAATTCCCACATGAGATACATTGAGCACCGTTCGTTGTAATTCTAAATCGAGATTTAAAACGTTGGAACAATCCCATGTAACCCGCCATTGGACAACCGAATCGACACCAAACTCTGTTCCCAAGAACAGGGTAGAAGCCAACTCCGATTACACCAGAGAACGCAGCGCCAATGAAAAATCCGTAGGCTTTCTTTATTGATTTACTGCTGATTAAGAACAAGTCACTTTTCCCAGAGGCAAAGCCTACGATCAAGAAAATAATAATGAATAGGAATACAATTGCTCCCACCAATAAGAACTTGTGTTTCTTTTCATATTTGCGGTAGGCTAGATAAAGAACCGTTGCACTTGCGAGCGATAAAAGCAACACGGTAATGAAGAACGTAACCTTGTTCAAAGTGAAAAACCCGATTTCGAATTCATTTCCCGAGAGATACGTGTATACTGTACCGATGGTCATTAGAAGAACGAACACCATAACGGAGTGCATAACCCATCGCTCAATTTTCCACGCTTTCACGCTTTTGTTAGAAAGGTGTCTAAAACTATCTCCTGCAGTTTCAGCAAGGCCACCGCATCCACAGAACCATGAGCAATACCATCTTTTTCCTACGTAATACGTCACGATTGGAGTTACGACAAGGAACAGAATCAATCCCCAGAAAAAGTACGCCATTCCCATGGGTTGGTTCGCTGCATAAGTATGCGCTTGAAGTTTATCCATTTCGAATGCACCGTAATTTAACGGCCATGTCATAACAGGATTGGCATTGTATCCAACATAAACAGATTGTCCATCGACTGCATTCATTGCGTCCATAATACTTGGAATCAAATCGGCAAGGATCAATTGAGAGAAGATCACTACAACCGTTCGGATCAAATGATACTTACTGTGTCTGTATTTGATGATGAATTTGATCCCTAAGAACAGAATTACGAAGCTATACAATGTTCCATAAACGAACCATTGATCAGCTGGTGTACCACGTCTAAATTGTGAATAAACATCAAAAAGAGAAATGAGTTCGGCAAGAGATTCACCGTTCCAATACAATTGAATGTAGAATAAAGTAAGCAAGATCCCAAAAGCAAATCCGACAACGCCACGGCTTGTAAGCGAGTTGAACATGACATGGTTGTTCTTAATTCCGGCTGTATGTCCGGCGTATGTGCCATAAGTGTAGAGCATAATCCCAAGCGCCATGAGGCCTAGAGAGAATGAGAAATACACCCAAGATGGATTAAGGTCTACTTGACCGAGCCAAGCGACAAATAGAATGCTAACGCCTCCAAGAGCCAGTATGATCCCAATTCTTTGCGACCAATTTAAGCTTTTACTATAGTTGTTAAGAAAGCCGAACCGCTTGGATGGATCGAAAGTGAACAACAACGATCCAGCAAGCATGATTGCAAACCCAGGAAGAACATAGTCAATCCTAAATTTTGGCTTCTCAATGTAGCCGTAATAAACGATTACAATTCCTACAATGAATAAAATACTTCCAATGGCATGGTACCATTTCTTACTGAAGAAAAGTCCAGAACCTGCTGCTGTTAGAAGGAATCCAATTATTTTTAAGTAGGAAATCCCTTTCCCTTCTTTGTATATTGCCCAAGAGAATAGCGTTAAGCCAATCACTAGAAGCGTAATACTTAGCTTGGCTTTCCAACTCATTTCTTGAGATTGATCTCCTGCTATCGATAAGTTATCGTCTATCATTTCACTCATTTTGCCAAAATATTTTGCCACCACTTTGGCTTGTTAGAAACTAATTGTGTATTGAATTTAGCGTTGAATTGCTTAATTACATCGTCTTCGTACTTCTTGTAAAACTCGGGATCGAAATTCGCAGATTTTAAATCCAAAAGAACTTCTTCTATTGTTGCGTCGGTAATTAACCACTCATTGAAAACGAGATGTCTCATCCGAATTCCAAAGTTGTTTATACCGATGAACTTTCTGCTTTCTTTCTCAAAGACAAAGTGAAGCAATATTTCGTTTTTGTCGTGCTTGTAAACGAACTCCTCCTGGCCTTCTGGAAGGTTACTTAACACGTTTCCGTAGGTTTGATATTCAATATCAAAGAATTTAGCAGAATTAAACCATTGGCCTGGAGTATATTCACAGCGCTCGCCAGTTACGTTTTTTGCAATTAATTCCCCCATGATTTTTCCTGTATACCAAACCTGCTCTAAGGGACGGCGTCCAGCAACGGGATCTCTAAATTCAGCGCAATCACCAATTGCATAAACATCTTTCGCAGAAGTCTCAAAATGGCGGTTGATCATTATTCCACGATTTGTTTCAATACCGCTCGATTCAAGAAGTGAAATGTTTGGTGAGACACCAGCAGTCAATCCAACAAATTGGCAATCTATTGTTTCTCCCAATTTCGTTTTGATACCGATGGCCTCGTTGTTTTCGTTGGTAATGATTTCGTCCAGTTCGTTTTCATAACGCATGGTCAACCCATGGTGTTTGGCAATATGATCCATAATGAAACTTGAATCTTGTTTCGGAAGAACTCCATTCCAAAAGTATTTTTCTCTCACTAAGAAGTGAACTTTGATATTTCTTGACAAGAACATTTCAGCCAACTCGATACCAATAAGTCCGCCTCCAATAACAACAGCAGTTTTTAAACCAACCGAATATTTTTCAGCATATTCCAAATCCTGTTTCGAATAAAGGCCACCAACGCGTTTTGCATCTTGTCCTTTCCAACCAAATTTATTTGGTTTCGATCCTGTCGCTAAAATCAATTTTGAATAAGAGAGTTGATCTCCATTTTCCATGGTGATCGAATTGTTGCTCGTATCGATTGAATCTACTTTTGCATGAAGAAGATCGATTTTATTGTCTTCCCAAAAATGATTCTCATAGGGTTGTATGTGTTCGAATTTCATGTGTCCCATGTATACATACATGAGTGCCGTTCTCGAAAAAAAGTATTTCGATTCAGCAGAAATAATGGTTATCGGTTCGGCACTACGCTTGCGAATATTTCTCGCTGCCGTTACTCCTGAAATTCCATTTCCGATAATTAGTATCATTCTTCAGTTTTAGGTCAATTGATTTTAGGACGCTTT
>JAWUWJ010000003.1:0-25931 GCA_034111925.1 Crocinitomicaceae bacterium | reverse complement strand
TTCAATTCTGTTTTGGTATCCGAAGTTGTCGCTTTTACAATGGCCAACTCTTCTGTATAAGATGGGTAATCTACCCAAACATTAAACATAAAACGATCCAGTTGAGCTTCAGGAAGGGGATAGGTACCTTCTTGTTCAATTGGATTCTGAGTTGCAAGAACGAAGAACGGAGCGTCTAATTTGTAAGTCGTTCCAGCTGCTGTAACTGAACGTTCCTGCATTGCTTCAAGAAGCGCTGATTGCGTTTTCGGAGGAGTTCTGTTGATCTCATCAGCCAAAACAATGTTTGTAAACAAAGGGCCTTTGATGAATTTGAAATTTCTTCCTTCATCCAATACTTCCGAACCAATAATATCAGAAGGCATTAAATCGGGCGTAAATTGAATTCTGTTGAATCCAAGACCCAAACAATCGGCAATCGTATTCACTAAAAGTGTTTTCGCTAATCCTGGAACACCAACCAATAAACAGTGACCTCTAGAGAAAATAGAAATTAATACTTGATCAACTACCTCGTCTTGTCCAACGATAACTTTGTGGATTTCATTCTTTAATTCGTGGTAGTCTTTTACTAATTGATCAATTCCTTCTTTATCTGACATTCTCTCTACTATTTTAGTGCTTTTCTTAAAGTTAATCTTTTACTACAATTATCAAATATTCTTGATCTTATAGTTGAACCCAATTGTTCACGAACTTACACGATTTAAATTCCTCGTCCAACCGAATATAAGCGTTTCCAATTTTGCTTTGTGTCCATTTCGCTATGATATCTTGTTTCTTATCGTTTTCAGCAGCTCTCTTGATCAAGGCGTAATCGTCTTTTAGATTCGCTCTGTGTGGAGCAGTACGTTTCGTCAAACGAACCAAACGAACTCCTTCTTTACGATCAACCTGGTTTTGGTAAAGCGTCGGTTCAGAAACTTCATTTGTTTCCAATGAATTCGTCAATAAGTAAATCTGTCTATCAACTTGGTTCAAATCTTCCATGCTCCACATGATATCTCCAGTAATCGGATTCGTAATTGTACCATTGTTCTCCTTGGTAGACTCTTCATTTGAGAAAGTTTTTACTCCTTCTTCCCATGTGATTTCTCCACTTTTTATTTGATTATAACACGAGTCCATTTTCTGGGCAGCAGTTGTAATCGCATCAGGGTCAAACTCCGCAACAATCAAAACGTGTTGGCATGTATAATCGTCTCCTTTTCTGTCCAATAGTTTCACAATATGGTAACCATATTGAGTTTCGAATATTTCAGAAACTCCATTCTTCTCTAAGCTGAAAGCCGCTGCTTCAAATTGAGGAACCATCATTCCACGTGTTGCTTCCATCTTTCCACCATCTTTTGCACTTCCTGGATCCATTGAATAAAGCCTTGCTTGCGTCGAGAAGTTTTTACCTGACTCTACAATTCCTTTTCTGATTTTAGCCAGCTTATCGTATGCTCTTTGTTTATCTGCAGGTTTAATTTCTGGATAATGAACAATCTGTTGAAAGCTCAATTGAGAACTGATCAATGGAATACTATCGTAAGGAATCGTTTTGTAGAAACGTTCAACTTCTCTAGGTGTTACTGAAATATCTGCTGTAATTGTACGCTCCATTTCTTGAGAAAGCAATTGATCTTCGATCACTTCTCTAAATTCACGTTTGATTTCACCGATCGTCTTTCCGTAAAAAGCTTCCAATTTTTGACGACCACCAATCTGGCCTTCAATAACTCTAATTCTTTGTTCCATTTCACCATCAACTTGTTGAGGAGAAACTACAATACTATCCAATGCAGCTTGATTCAATAGTAATTTTTGAAACATCAATTCTTCAAGAATTTGACAATCCATTTCTGGAGTCACTTCAACACCGGCCTGCATTGCTTGAATTTTTTGACCTTGAATATCAGAAAGTAGGATGATATTGTCTCCGACCTGTGCAACAATTTTATCAATTGTTTGCTGAGCATTCGATGAAAAGCTCAACAGCACTGCTGTACTAATTATAAATAGTGACTTCATGTTTCTTTTTTAATTCTTTAATCAAGTTTGCCTCGCTTTTTTCTCTAAGGTCATTCAACCTCTTTGAAACAATGATGCCGTGGATTTGATCCATTAGGAAATCCAAGGGCGGAGCCTCATCTTTTAATTTATAATCAATGATATTCAAAAAATACCAATGTTCTTCGTCCGAAAAGTACGTCTTTGTTCTGTTCAAAACGATATTATCGATGTTGTATTTTGTTAAAGGAATATCTTCGGTGATTTTATCGAAGTAGATCCAAACAGAATCATCGAAATAATAGTTCTCGGCATAAAGTTTAGCATAAGAATTTATTTCGGCGAGGTCTTTATCATTTTTTAACAGGTAATTCAAGTGAACGTCCTCTTCTTTGAAATCAAGATCTTTTGGGATTTTAAGGTACAAAGCCTTCACGATGTAGTCGTTCAAGATGAATTCGTCTTTGTGAGAATCATAATAGATCTGCGATTCTTCCAAACTCACGATTGTGTCCAGAGACTTTTTAATCTTAATTTCTTCCAAATAGAACTTTGACAAATCCCCTTGATACATTTGAGACCTTAACTGAATGAGTTTCCATTTTCCTGGGTCCGTTGCTTTCAATTCTTGATTAAAAACTTCGTTGTCGCACCATTCATGAACGAACTCTCGATATTGTTCTTTGTCTTTTGAATCATACCCCATGTGCTTCATCAGCAAGAACGCGTCCGATTCTGTTAATTCAGTTTCTCCGACGCGAGCAACTATCTTGTCTTCTTCAGCACAAGCTGTCAGAAAACAAAACAGGCCGACAAAAATGCCAGCCTGAATTAGATATTTTGTTTGTCTATTTACCAATTGAGTAAAGCGCGTCTTCGTTGATTTTGACAGTATGATTTTTTCTTAATTCCTTCAACCATTCTTGTTCAAGATAGTTTTGGTAATCAGAAGTAATTGCTCCTTTTGCTTCACTGAATTCTTTTTCAGAAGGCTCAAGAATTTCATCAACACGGATCACATAGAATTTACCATCGTATTCGTAAACCTCATTAACACCCATGTTCAATTTTTGATCTTTCAAGTAACGTGTTTTAGAAGTATCGAATTTTCCATTTCTGTGACGAACATTCAATTCGCTTTCTACATTTACTAGAGCAACAACTTCAGAAACCTCTAATGAATCTGCTGCGGCAGAAGTCAAAGTACTATAAACAGTTTTAGCAGCTTCAGCAGAATAGCATTCAAATACATCAGAGTCCAATCGTGTTCCCCAAACGTAATCCGCTTGATGCTCAGCATGAAATGCTTTCAAACCTGTTGTATCTTTCATTGCTTTGTTCCAAACCAAATCAGACATCACCTCATACAATAAGATTCCATCGTGGTATTCAGTAACAAGAGCTTTAAAGTCAGGATATTTACCTGTAAGTTTTGACTCTTCGTAATCTAAGATTGTGCTCTTTTCCCAAATCTTGTATTGATTGTCAATTAAAGCAATCATTGATCCTTGAGGACGGATTGATCTTTGGCTACTTTCAAGGAATTCAGCAAACTCACTAGAATTGAATTTCTTTTTATCCATTTTGAACAATGGCTTATTCTTAGTCAATTGATCAGCATTGAATTGACCTTGGTAGTATGTTGAATCAACATTCTCATAGAACCATTTCAATCCTTTCTTTGATTTGTCTTTGAATTTGTATTCCACTTTCAACTTAGAAACGAATGAACTTTGAGTTTGCTTAGAACGCTCGTCTTTTGCAACTCTAGAAGATAAGTTCTCTTCTAAAATCTCAAATGCTGGAACCTCTGTCCAATTTAAACGCTTCACGATATGGAAACCGTAAGCTGTTTTAACTGGCATACTGAAGTCACCGTCATTTTTTAATTTAAATGCAGCGTCCTCAAATGAAGGAACCATTCGTGTTGTTGTTCCTGTTCCAAACGTTGGAAGCTTTCCTTCTTTGTCAACTGAAGAAGGATCATCAGAGAATTTCTTTACCAATTCTTCGAAGTTTCCTCCTTTGTTTAGTAATTCATAAATTTCATCGATTTTCTTACGAGCATCATCCATTGCAGGTTTTCCATCAGATTCTCTTGCTGCAACCATAATGTGTGCAGTTTCGATACTTCCTCTTGCACCACGCTTTTCATCTACTTTTAAAATATGGTAACCGAAACGCGTTCTAAACGGCATTGAAATTTTTCCAACCTCAGTGTTGTACGCTTTATCTTCGAATTGGTAAACCATTTGGAAAGCTGTAAAGAATCCAAGATCACCTTCGTTGGTCACTGCTGAAGGATCTTGAGAAGAAGTTTTAGCTATCGCTCCGAAATCTTCACCTGCTTCAATTTGCTTTTTAAGAGCCATGATCTTGTTCCAAGCAACCAACGTATCTGCTGGAGATGCTTTAGGATCAACTTTTATCAAAATATGAGAAGCACGGACTTCATTTGCCGTTCTTGTATACGCCTCTTTAACCAAAGCTTCAGTTTTTAAAGAATCAACCAAATAGGGCAGGGCCAATTGTTTTGTATAACCTCTCAATTCCTTCATCAATTTTGGAATTGTATCGTATCCTAAAACTTCAGCTTCCGCTACTTTAAGTTTGAATTTCGTAAACAACTCAACGTATTCATCAAGCGACTGTTTGTCGTACTTAGGATCGTTGTTGTTCTTTAGATAGATTTGAAGAAATTCAGTTTTTGTGATTTCTTTATCATCAATAGTCATGATGACTGGGTCGTCTTGACTAAATGCTGCTGATCCTAAAACCAATGTAATTGCTAAAACAATAAATTTATTCATAGTGTATTTTAAATTATGGACTGCCAAATATAACGTCTTAAGTCCTATTAACGTTTGGTTTGAAATTATTTTATGCTATAATTTGGTGCTTCTCTTGTTATCGTAACATCATGAGGATGGCTTTCAAGGACTCCAGCACTTGTTATCCTAACAAATTTTGATCCTTTTAAATTTTCGATGCTTCCTGCACCGCAATATCCCATCCCTGCTCTAAGTCCACCGATTATCTGGTACATTACCTCGTTCAGTTTTCCTTTGAAAGGTACACGTCCAGAGATTCCTTCAGGAACCAATTTCTTGTCATCGTTCTCATCTGCTTGAAAGTACCTGTCTTTAGATCCTTTTTGCATTGCTTCAATAGATCCCATTCCTCGGTACGTCTTGAATTTTCTTCCTTGGAAAATGATCGTCTCTCCAGGTGATTCTTCAACTCCTGCGAACATTGAACCAACCATTACAGTATCTGCTCCTGCCGCAATTGCTTTTACGATATCTCCAGTGTATCTAATTCCACCATCAGCAATAACGGGAACACCTGTTCCTTCTAAAGCCATTGCTACATCACTTACAGCAGATAATTGAGGTACACCAACACCAGCAATAATTCGCGTCGTACAAATTGAACCAGGTCCAATTCCAACCTTAACCGCATCAGCTCCAGCTGCAACTAAGAATAGTGCAGCTTCAGGAGTCGCAATGTTTCCAGCGATAACTTCCAATGTTGGATACTTCGCTTTTACTTCTCTCAATTTTGCGCCAAATGATGCAGTATGTCCATGAGCCGTATCAATAACGATCGCATCTACACTTGCTTTAACTAAGGCGTCAACTCTTTCAATCGTGTCATCTGTTACACCTACAGCAGCTGCAACTCTTAATCGACCGTATGAGTCTTTACAAGAATTTGGATGCTCTTTTACTTTTATAATATCTCTAAATGTGATCAATCCAATCAATTTATAATTGTCATCAATTACTGGTAATTTTTCAATTTTATTCTTCTGCAATATTGATTCAGCAGTAGTCAAACTTGTATTTTCCTCTGTTGTAATAATGTTTTCTGAAGTCATTACTTCAACGATAGGTCGCGTTAGATTTTTTTCAAACCTTAAATCACGATTCGTTACGATTCCTTTTAAGGTTCCGTTTTCATCGATGACAGGAATACCGCCAATCTTATTTTCTTCCATTATTCTCAAAGCGTCAGCAACAACTGCGTTTTCTTCAAGAGTAACAGGATCAAGGATCATTCCGCTTTCAGAACGCTTCACTTTTCTTACTTGAAGAGCTTGCTGTTCTATCGACATGTTTTTATGAATAACACCAATTCCACCTTGTTGAGCAATTGCAATTGCAAGGCTCGACTCAGTTACTGTATCCATTGCTGCGGATACGATTGGAGTCATTATTTCAATATTTCTTGTGATTTTACTTTTTAATACTACTTGATTCGGAAGAACTTCTGAAAAAGCTGGAACTAGTAGGACATCGTCGAAGGTTAAACCTTCTTTGATTTGGGAGATATTTGAGAGTGCCATATTTGAACCTATTTTTGAAATAAATTCTTGCAAAAGTACGCATAATATATTGGAATAATAACGAATTGTTAATTATAAATATGTCAATCAACTATGTAAGATTAATTCGTTATTTTCATACTTAATTAGTGGGACGATCGTTGCTAATGTTAAAGAAAACAAATTCTTTTTGTCGAATTAATTATAATGGTTATTCTTGTGACGTATAATAAATGAAAATCTTGAAAAACATATTAATCCTTTTGTTTGCCCTTGCTCCGATCATTGGAATGGCTCAAGAAACTGATAGTACTTATTTAGATTCAAATCTGATCCAATTGTCTGGTGTTGTAATTAACGAAGAGAATCTGGAACCAATGCCTTATACAACCATTTTTGATAAAACGGTGCGAAGAGGTGTTATCGCCGATTACTACGGCTATTTTTCAACGGTGGTATATCCTGGAGATACATTGTACTTTAATTATTTTGGATACAAGACTTCAACATTTATTGTTCCTGATTCTTTGGAAGACAATCGATATTCGATGATTCATATGCTTCATAAAGATACGCTAAACTTACCCGAAGTGGTTGTTTATCCTTGGCCTTCCAAAGAAGACTTTGCTAGAGCTTTTGTTGAAATGAGACCTTACGATGACGCTTTGAAAAGAGCGCAACGTGAATTGTCTGGAGAGAGTTTAGCATTTGTTGCCGCACGCTTAGAAGGAGACGCGTCTCTGGCTTATGGAATGACACAGCAGCAGAATTACAATCGGGTGTATACTCAGAATCAATTGCCAGCTAACAATTTATTTAATCCTTACGCTTGGGCGAAGTTGGTTAAGGATTGGAAGGAAGGCAAGCTTGCTAGGAAGTAGAAAATCACAATTTATTTTTTGAATTCTTAATGTTACGCATTTGTCGCAGTTGGATGCGCACATGTGCTTGAAATTATCCACGAACCATTTTTTCATAATTTATTGATCTATATTGTCATTTGCAATAATGATATATGGAAACCAAAACTACTAGTGCCAAAATATGGTACCCACTTTTAATTAGTTGCACGTTGATTGTAATTCTCTTTCTGCTTTTTGGTGGGGCAGAGGAATACTTCGAGCAAAGCGTGAGCGGGTTAATTGATAATCAGAAATCATTTGCTTTCACGAGTTTTTTAGTGCTTTGTTCAGACATTGTATTGCCTGTTCCTTCTAGTATTGTGATGTATTTAAATGGTGCCGTATTGGGGCTGTTTCAAGGCGCAATTCTGTCATTCGTTTCGGTTATGGTCTCTTCTGTAATCGGTTATTTAATTGGATTACTTTCTTTAAAATTATTCAAGAACAATAAGGCACACAGTAAATCCGATGAGTTACTTAAAAAGACAGGCCCTCTAGCCATAATTCTAACCAGAGGAATTCCAATTCTGTCTGAGAGTGTAACGATTGTTGCTGGATATAACTCGTATAGCTTTTATCAGTTTTTACTTTGGAACTTTATTGGTTATTTGCCTGTTTGCTTTATCTATGCTTATTTCGGTAGTATCTCAAACAGTCAAGATGCGTTTCTAATCTCCTTTGGAATTTCGATTGCGATTTCCTTTGTCTTATGGATCGTAGGAAAAAAAGTGCTCACTTCTAAACCAAAAAACGTTGAATAAAATTGTAGTATTGATTATGCTCGGGATCTCGATTTCGAGTTTTGGGCAAAAAAATAAGAAATCGGACAGCACTAAAGTTAAAAAGGACAGAAAGGTAAAAGTACTGCCTGTTCCAGCTTTTGGTTACTCACCAGAGACTAGAGCTTATGTCGGAGCGGTAGCTTTATTCACTTTGGATTTGTATAAGGATTCTCTTACCCGAACATCGAATGCTAAGGTAGAGTTCAACTATACATGGAACAAGCAGAGCATTCTTGAAGCGCAGTGGAGCTACTTTTTTAAGGAAGAAAAATGGTTTACGGATGGTAAGTTTCATCTTTCAAAATATCCAGATCAATATTTTGGAATTGGATCATACTCCGAAGATACTTTAGGGATAACATTCAATAGCAATCGATTGATTTCTAAGATAGATGTTCTTAAGAGGGTTCGGAAAAGCTTGTTTGCTGGAATTGGGCTTGAATACATTAAGTACAGTCAAATTTCAGGAGATGAATTGGGAACATTTGATGAGTTGAGAAATCAGGAGAATTTTGAAATCTCTGTAGACGGGATCTTTGATTCAAGAAACAACTTGTTGAATTCGACTTCAGGAAAGTACGCGAATGTTTCTGTTGGATACAATCTAGGTGCAAATGAATACTTAAAAACTAGGGTGGATTTAAGAACATACAAAACGTGGAAGGATAAGTATACGTTCGCTGTGAGGTTCTTTAACGAGTTTACGAATAAGGCACCGAACTTCTACGACATGGCGAAAATGGGCGGTGACATTAACGGAAGAGGATACTTTTACGGTCGATATAGAGACAATAACTTGAGTTCGCTGCAAGTAGAAGGGCGTTTTGATATCTGGTGGAGATTGGATTTAGCCGTTTTCGGAGGGCTGTCTTCCGTGTATTCTGGATTCGATAACCTCAGTGCTTCTAGGATTGCGCCCAATTACGGTTTCGGTCTTCGGATTTTAGCGGATAAAGCAGAAAATGTAAATCTAAGGTTTGATTATGCCTTGGGAATTGATGGACAATCAGGTTTCTACGTATCGTTTGGAGAATCTTTTTAAAATAAATGAATTAACCAAAAACAACCAAATATGAAAAATACTATAGCAGTTTTGTTTTGCGCAGCCGCTCTTTATTCGTGTGGTGATGTAAGCTCAGATTCTCAAGTTGAGGAAGTGACTGATGAAAAAGAGAAAGTTCAATTAAGTGATGAAGTCAAAAGCGCGTTACCCGATGTTGCACCTGTTGGAGCAACTAATTTAACTCAAGCAGATTTTGATGAATACGCTTGGCTTATGTTTGTCGCTATGAATTGGCCGGCGAGTGAAACAGAACGTGGAATGCCAGATTTATTAAAGCAAATTGGTGATCCAGGGGCTGTAGTTTGGCAATCATTGAGAACTTCTGAAAGCGTTTTCCAAGCAAATGGAGCTGATCCAGGAAATTGGAATGCAGGATGGGATACGAGAGGTGGATATAAAATGGCTTTTAAATCGAGTGATATATCTAAGGTTTCGGCAGTAGCGGCAGAACATTTGAAATCAATCGATCAGGCCGTTGGTGGATCACTAAATGATCAGGATGGAAACTACACGTATTATCAAAAATTCATGAACAAAACGGAATACACATATGTTCACGACAAAAAGTATTACGACAAATCAATTTTAAATGCTGAAACGAGTGATTTGATTCTTCCAAACCAAAGTATGGAGGTAAAATCGTCTTGGAAAATAATGACAGCCAAAGATACTCAGTCTGAGTTTTTTACAACTCCTGCAATAGTTGAACAACCTGACGGTACATCTTTGGATACTATTGTTGGGCTTGTAGGGTTGCATATTACAATGAAAACGCCAGGAGCGCCACAGTGGGTTTGGGCAACATTTGAACATAAGAACAATGTTCCTGGAGACCCGGGTTCAACAGCGACAAGTTTCTCTTACAACAATCCTGATTGCGATACGTGTACAGACAATCAGGCAATGCCGATTAGTGTTCCAACGCAAGTAACACGTTATACACCGATTGAACCTGATGCAGTAGCGGCAAACTCGAAATGGCAAGGGCTTTTGACTGGAACGGTTTTCGAGAATTACCAATTAATAACAATGCAGTGGCCATCAGATCCAAATGACCCAGGAAATCCTGGAGGATCCCCGACACCTAATATTTCAGCAAATACAACGATGGAAACATACATTCAACGCGTAAGTAATTGTATGACATGTCATAATTCAGCTGGAACCACAAACGGAATTATCAAAACAGATTACAGCTTCTTGTTCTTGGAAGCTCAAAGTTCGAAGTAATAACCTTAAAACAATATTCAAGATGTCATATTTAAATAATTATAGAATAAATTTTTGGGGAGGAATATCAACAAACCCTTGCACGGCCAACAATGATGATGTAAATGATTATTACGTTGATCCAGTTAAAGCGATGTTGTCTCCATGCCTCATTAGCAAAACAGATGAGGATGCGGTAAAAGTGCTTGAAAGCAATCCAGGGTGGAATTATTTTGGAGATTACGTTACGAAATTTAGTAATGCAAAAATTTCATCATTTGGAGAGCCAAATGCACCAGAGACAGCAGGTGGTATAATTGGTCAAGGGGTTTATATGCTCGGTTCGTTGAACCCTATTAACACAACTCCAAACCCAAAAGGTTCACCAATTTTGGTCGACATGGACTCTACAGGAACTTCATGTACACAAATTCTTGTTGGAGGCTTGCAGATTGGCGGGACGAATAGTCCTATTTTAAGAATTAACGAAGACACAAGATGTTATACCCGTTCTCTTCAAACTGTTGACGCTGATGGTGATGGAGCGTTTCAAATGAAGTCAGTGAACATTGACCCTCCAGGATTTGGAATGGCAAACACATCGTGGCAATTGTCATTTAAGTATAGTGCCGATTGGGTTTATGATGCAGATAATGCGCAAATTTCTGCTTTGGTAGAGAAGGCGAAAGCGGCCAAAGGAATCACCATGGTATTTACTCAGTTCGAGGTAATGACTATTTTTTCACGTGAAGCAATTCTCCAAGAGTATGCCGATAAAAAGGGAACAATGAATCCTGTTCTAGGTTATACCATCGGTTCAATTGGTATTTGGGAAGAAGATGAATCAGATACATGCTTGCCTGGAAGATTATTAAAAGGGCTTTCAACTATGGGAGATCCATCAATGCTCTCGTTGTGTGATACATATGCTCAATTGGATGAGACAACGAAAATTTTGTCATTGAATATGGCTAGTACGTTCATCAAACCAGCTCCTCGTGCAAAGCGGGAAGACTTAAGCTCAATGAGCCCCAGTGTCGATCCGGGTCCAATAGCAATTGCTGTGGATGTAGCGGGAACGGCTGAAATTGTAGCATCGATACCATATGACCCTACCAATTACTACTTGTATGGGGGAATGGTAGACATTCTATTGACTGCAGATCAAATCACAAAAATTAAAAGTGGTGATTTATTGATCGTACAAACAGAAACGAATGGAACAATAATTAAGAATAATGTTTCTAAAGAACAAACCTATCGCTTTATTAGTGATAATAGAGGTGAGTACATTGACCCCAATTCAACGAACGAATTAGAATTCAATATCACGAAGTGGGGGCAACCTGTGACTGAAGACTTAACATTGGATATTGTCTTTTCTGACAGTGGACAGTTGTCTGCTCAGTTCGATCAATATACTGAAATGAATGTAGGGTTTTCAACGAGTGATGGAACTAAGATTCCATTTTCGGTTTTAAATGCTGCTAACCATTCCTATACGGGTTCGACTACAGTTAAAGCTTCGGATGCAGCTGCTTTTAAATTAAATGCTGAATGGGTTCAAGCAGGACTTAAACAAGTGAGTTTAATAGTTAGAGGAGCATCGAATGCAAACTATTATATGGTAATGCGAACGTATTGCGATGATGATTACTCTGGAATCCCTGACGATCAGAAATTTACATGGGACTTTGTTTACAAGGAGGTTCTTCGTTATTACTATATTGTATTTCCAGCAATGTCTACTCATTTGCCGTTGAATAATGAAAAATTGATTAGTAAACAGGTGTATGGAGCGGTTTTGGAACGTGTTTCTGACGAATACAAGAACACTACATTATTAATGCCAATGACGCGTGATATGTCACCTGGTAAAACGAAATTGTTAACGGATTATCTCAACTACATTAATCCAAAAGAACCGGGTTAGAAAAACATTAATAAACGATCAATTAATAGAGTTTATTTAAACAATAAAAAACGGGCGAGAATCATTGATTCTCGCCCGTTTTAGTTTATTAAGATCTATACTTTAGTAAGGCGTCGTCTTTGTCGAAGGTTCTGTAAGTTCTCCCATCTTACTCCAGATGTGGCTCAATCCTCCCAATTTACCTCCATAGTGACACGAGAAACAATTGTCTTTCTGGAAGAATGTTTCCATTGATGAATTCGCCAATTGTTGTGATCCTTCAACGATTGCTGCAGGGCCGCCTGGCAATCCTGGGACACCATTACTTGTCCAAGTTGCGCCAACCATATTGTAGTTTTTTCTGACATCTCCATCGGCAAGAAGAGAGGTAATGTATTCGTTGATTGTTCGAATTGCAGTATTCGTCTTTGCATTCGGATTATTCATTGCCTCCCCAAAAGGTTGTGTTAAATACACTTGAGTTGCACCAATTGTTTTCCTCGCTTCTGCTGTAATGTTTCCATCGGCATCAACAGACATTCTTGGATCGTTTGCCTGAACCATATTCGCATCCTTTCCGAAGAATAACCAGTTTGCAGTAGCAGCATCGCCAGTTAAATATCCCTGTTCATCAAAATTCGTTTGCGACACCAAATTATCTCCAGAGTCATAGTATTGGTAATTCGCCATTGGAACGTTGTCTTTGTGTTCGAATGTTGCCCAAATCATTTCAGGATGTCCAAATGTACTTCCCGTAACGTGCATTCCAACCAATGCCATTGTTGCTTTTTCAAATGATATTCCATCCCAAAGAAGTTGTTGATCTGTAACCTTCGTGTATTTTGGAATCTCTGATTTCATTGTAATGTACGATTTCGCGTCTGCAGCATTAGGGTCAATTTTCACCCATGACGTTTTCAATTCCATCGTTAATGCTAAAGAATCCAGAATCTTTGCTTCAAATCTATTCTCCGCAAAATTCACTATTTGCGTAAGTTCCTTTTGCGTTGTTGGAAATTGATCCATATCCGTAAATTTTCCCATTTGCTTACCCGTATTGAAATAAGCGTATACGTCATTCACATGAATCGCATAGTAAAGTATCGCTCCTTCTGGTGTGAGTTTTGAAGAGTCACACATAAAAACAAAATTTCCCAATCCTGCTTGAGCTGATCTAGCCATAGTTCTGGTCAATGTTCCACCTTCTTCTACTAATGTTCCGTCCTCTAGTAAATCGAAGAAGGTATCGGAATTAAATACGATGTCTCCATTTCCAGTACCTGTAGGCGAAGTAGCCCATAAGAACATTTGCCACGACCATTTATAGGTATCGCAGTCGGAATTCAGCTCGTTTAAACTGTTCGCTGCATTAACCATTCCTCCATCCGTAATTGCTCCAGTATCAAACCATGTAGCGAATTCACTTTGTGTAATTGTACAGGCATATGTGGATGCAGGGTCTAAGTTTTCAGATTCTGTTTCTGTTCCTTCCAATTCTGCAGTATCTCCTTCAGCAGTTGCTTCGCATGATTGAAAAGTGAAAATCAAGGCGCACAATGCTAAGAATAGGGTAATATTTATTTTAGATTTCATAATACTAATTTATTAAGTAGTTGTCTCGTAATTAATTGCGCGGTGGAGGTGTGTTCAATCCATCAATGAAGCTTGTGATCTCAGTTAATTCTGCAAGCGATAAATCACGCGTAACTGGCATGTGTTTAATTGATGAAATTGGGCTGTTCAAGTACGTACTGATCAAATTTCTATAATTGATACTTACGATGTTTTCCTCCTTGGTTAAGAAGTTCATAATCTTGTAAATCCGACCAAATTTTTGAAGTGTTTCAACAGAATCATCTTTTGGATTTTGATCGTAAACTTGAACGCTTACAATGTCATTCGCATCCTGAATAAAGTCCTTCTTGATCGCTTCCTCATTAAATCCATAATTCAAAAAGTAGACTTGTCCATTAACGTAATCACGAGGGTTTCCAGGGTCCGTACATTTCAAATCAAATGTCGCAACACCATTTGTTGTTTTAACAACTGGTACTCCATCGTTTATAATCAACGCATTTTGCGGAATGGATACGTTTTCTACGCCCAATGTTCCACTTTCACCCAATGTGCCGAGGGTGTATTTTTTTGCTTCGTACGTCGACATCATATTCATGTATATTTCAGTACCATCTGCTACTGGAACACCGAATTTTAAAGCATGAATTGAAGTGGTGTTTTTCTCACCCAATTCTGGATCGGTATTCCCTGGGTTCATTCTGTAGACGAACTGATCGGCTCTCAAATAGTATCCTTGAGGATCTTCAGCTAATAACAATTCTTTACTTCCAGATCCGTTTCCAACGATTCCAAGTGGGGTAGTGCTTAAGTCTAATTCGCCAGTATAAATAAATGTAAAGAAACCAGCATTTTCTGTCATGAAGCCATCTTCCAAGTAGTTGATTTCTGCCAAGCAAACTGCATTGTTGATGTCGTTTCCTCCAGGCAATGCCACAAGTTCGAGTGTACCGAGAACCTCCTTATAAAAACCAATATCTGGAGTGTTTGTTGGGAGTGAATTTCCAAGGTTCAGGATAATAGCTGTGCCGCCTTCAACTACTTCAGTTTTGAAAGGAGTAAAGTAGCATGGGGATTGACGCGGCGTAGTTGCACATTGAGATGTTGATACGCCAAGTGTCGTTTGATTCATCATTCTGGAAGCAACAAAATACGATGGTTCATCTGCTTCCGCTTCACCAATGGTTCCGTAAATACGCCCCCAAGTGAAATCACAATTTGTGCTTCCTTGGTATTGTTGCGTTGCGTATTTGTATATAGTTTCATAAGACAGATTGTATTCTTCTTTACTTATAAATTGAAGCATGATAAAATCTGTAAATTTTTTCGTTGGGATCAATCCTGGAGCGTTAGCAGTGCCGGATTCATCTCTATTCATAGACATACATTTCAGAGGGTCTAATTTTTCAAGAATAGAATTATCAACACCTGCAAAAGACATCTTAAGCATCGTTTCATCGTTGAATAAGTAAGTGTCGGGAGAGTTGTTGTGTGCATTAACAACCAAGTTAATGGAAAGTGATTCTTTGTTATTAAGTGCTGTTAAAAATCTACTTTCTTTTTTATTGTCAATTGTAAGGCTTGTCAATTGTGACTGATAAAAGGCTGAGCCACTTGCTGATGAGCGAGGAGTGGTTGGGCCTTGACCTTGCTGCCAGATTGCATTGAATGAAATCGCTGTAAATTGACCATGAACCATTGTGTCTCCATCTCCAATTTGTACTTCCAGTCCCCAAACTTCCGAAACGTTCTGTTGCGTTGGGTCAAGATCTACGATTACGCCACCTACCAATTTAGAACCACCACCATTATTTACTGAAATAACAGCTTGTCCAATAATAGGGTCTTCTTGTGAAGTTGTTGCGCTTTCGGTTGGTGAATAATCAACTCTAGAAACCACACACTCTTTAAATTGAAAGGTGCTAGTGCCCAATGGCGCCCAATACAATTCAACTTCACCCAGATCATTTGGCTCTGGATAGACCGCAGGGTTGTAATTATTAGGCGTGTTATTGATCGTTGACGGATCAGCTTGAAACTGTCCACTGAAATGAATCCGAGGATAATCTAAATAACTCATAGAGAATATATTGGTTTTGGTTTATCGTAACAAATATACATAAGGGATTAGAGAATCACTTTGGAATAAGTACCCATTTTTGGGGCAAGTAATTGCAACATTTACCTGAAATTCTGCCAGTAATTTGAGAAAAGCGAAACGCAAGGAAGCACTATTGTGCCCAATCAGGATGAAATTCTAAAATCTTCTATTCAATCACTTAATCCCCAAAGACAGTTGCTTTGGCTTTGATGAATTAAAAACTGGATAGGCCAAGAAATACTTCTCAACTGGATTGGAAAGTGCGGAGATATTCAAGTTATCAGATGCTTTTGTAACATCCATAATTTCACCCGACTTCATCAACAAGTTAATGTTTTCCTTTTCGTTGTTGTACGCGTTGTTTGTAAGCTTGCTGGTGTAAACAAAATGTTCCACTTCAGTGTCAGTTAGTTCCAAATTCTCGCGAACAATGCTTTTCGCTTCTTGGATTCGTGCTTCACTAAATGGAGTTTTAGAAACTTCAATTTTGAACAAACGACGGTCAATAATTCGTACAGCCAATTCCGATAAAACCTTATCGTCAGAGGTTTGCCACACTTTTATTGCGCCAAGAATATCATAATCATCGAGTTGTGCGAATTGTTCGAGAACCTTCGGATTCGATTTGAAATCATCTGCCGTAATATTATTCTTCATAAAAAAGGCAAGGGCAGGGCTAGCGAAAATCTCTTCGCCTTGTTGAAACAACTCTTTGGCTCTTCGCAAAACATGAATCAGCATAAACTCAGCTGCAACAACCGTTTTGTGAAGGTATACTTGCCAATACATTATTCTTCTTGCAACGATAAACTTCTCAATCGAATAAACTCCTTTTTCTTCAAGAACAAGGTTTCCATCCGAAACAGTCATCATTTCAATGATTCGATCGCTTCCTATTTTTCCTTCGCTAACTCCAGTATAGAAGCTATCTCTGTTCAAATAATCCATTCGATCCATGTCCAATTGGCTTGAAACCAATTGATGCAAGAACTTCTTAGGATACGTATTTCTAAATACTTCTAGAGCAAGATCCAATTTACCGTTGAATTCTTCACTCAAACGCTCAATGAAAAAAGTTGAGATGTCTTCGTGCGAAACTCCACTAACGATGTCGTGTTCAAGCGCATGGCTAAATGGTCCGTGACCGATATCGTGAAGCAGGATCGCAAGCAATGCGGCTTCCTCTTCCGGTTCCGTAATTTCATGTCCCTTTCTGCGGATGGTCGCGATGGCTTTCGACATGAGATGCATAGCACCCAAAACATGGTGAAAACGCGTGTGTAGAGCTCCCGGATACACCAAGTGTGTTAGTCCGAGTTGCTTGATTCTCCTAAGTCTCTGAAGAAAAGGATGTTCTATGACGTCGAAAATAATTTCCTGCGGGATTGAAATAAATCCGTACACGGGATCGTTGAATATTTTCTTTTTGTTATTAATGTTGACTTTCGATTGCAATTGCATACTTTTAATTCCGAATGTCAAATCTATAAAATATAAGGCATATGCAAGTAAAAATCCTTTGGGCAGACGATGAAATAGACTTATTAAAACCACATATTCTGTTTCTTGAATCTAAAGGTTACGAAGTTGTCCCAGTAAATAATGGTTCAACAGCGGTCGATAAAAACCGGGAAGACGAGTTTGATATTGTGTTTTTGGATGAGAACATGCCCGGAATCAGTGGATTGGATGCCTTGGCTTTGATCAAGAAAGACAAGCCGCACGTTCCTGTTGTTATGATCACCAAAAGTGAAGAGGAACATATTATGGAAGAGGCGATCGGAAGTAATATTGCCGATTACTTGATCAAACCTGTGAATCCGAATCAGATTTTACTCGCAATAAAAAAGAATCTAGATAAAAGTAAACTCGTTTCTCAAACAACCAATTCCAATTATCAGAAAGAGTTCAAAGAACTTGGAATGCAATTGAACAGTCGATTGGATGTCAAAGAATGGTTTGATGTTTACGAACAATTGGTGTATTGGGAATTGAAACTTCAAAATATTGAAGACTCTGGAATGCAAGAGATTCTAAATATGCAAAAGAAGGAGGCAAATACGCAGTTTTCTAAATTTGTAGAAGACAATTATCTCGATTGGTTGAATGGAGTAGAGGAGTCACCACAAATGATTCACACGCTATTCAAAAACAAGATCAATCCAATTTTAGAAAATGAATCTGCTTTCGTTCTTGTCATTGATAATTTAAGATACGATCAATGGAAAGTGCTAAGCCCGATTTTCTCTAAGTACTTTACAATCAATAATGAAGAGATCATTTATTCGATCTTGCCAACAGCAACTCAATATGCTCGAAACGCATTTTTCGCTGGGCTTATGCCTTCCGAAATTGCTAAGAAGTACCCACAATATTGGTTGAACGAAGAAGACGAGGGAAGTAAGAATAAATTCGAATCACAACTTTTAGAAACGCAATTGAAGCGTTTGGGAAGAGATGTGAAATGGTCGTACAACAAGATCACGAATCTCGATGCTGGAAAACGACTTTCAGATAACTTTGATAAGCTTTTGGACAATCAATTAAACGTAATCGTTTGGAATTTTGTTGATATGCTTTCGCATGCTAGAACCGACATGGAAGTAATTAAAGAACTCGCCGATGATGAATCTGCATACAGATCTTTAACCTTATCATGGTTTGAACATTCACCACTTCACGATATCGTTAAGAAATGTGCTGAAGCGGGTAAAAAGCTAATTGTTACGACTGACCACGGAACGGTTCGCGTGAACAATCCTGTTAAGATAATGGGGGAGAGAAGCACGAATTCGAACTTAAGATATAAAGTAGGGAAAAACCTTTCGTACAAGGAGAAGGAAGTCTTCCAGATTAAAGATCCATTGGATGGTTATTTGCCGAAAAGTGGGCTTTCTTCTGAATTTGTGTTTACAAAGGAGAATGACTTTTTCGTGTATCCAAACAACTACAATCATTTTGTGAAGCACTACGGCAATACGTTCCAACATGGAGGGATTTCTCTTGAAGAAGTTCTAATTCCTTACGTTGAAATGGAACCTAAGACTGAAAAAGGCGGGACTACAGAAAGCCAACCGACAGAAGCACCAAAAAGAGACGTTTCTAGATTTTCAAGAAGAAGAAAATAATTTATAATTATAAATTGGTTCTGTTTCAAACACTTCCGATGACGGCTCAATAGCGAATCGAACAATCCAACGATCAAATAATCGAATAATCGATTCTGAACGTAACTTTACATTGCTAAATTCAGTATTATAAAAAACATGGAGACGAAGTTGGAGATAAGGATTGAGACGGTTAATGACATCCCCGGAGCAGCGAAGGAGTTTTTGGATACAGTTGGGCATAGAAAAGTATTTGCTTTTGATGCCGAAATGGGGTCTGGAAAAACCACTTTTATTTTAGGTTTGCTCGGAGCGATGGGAATAACCAATCCCGAAGGATCACCGACGTACTCTCTTGTTAATGTTTATGAAAGCGAAATGTTTGGCAAAGTTTATCATTTTGATTTGTACAGAATAAATAGCGAAGAAGAAGCTCTGGATATCGGAGTTGAAGAAATGCTTTATTCTGATGGCATTTGTTTTATCGAATGGCCAGAGAAAATTAAAAATCTACTTCCTGATAACACGATTTGGTCGTATATTCGTAAAAATGAAGATGAGAGTCGAACCTTAACTGTTGAAGTATGATTACAGATCCAGAAATCCTCAAGGAATTAATGAAACAGGGTAGCCTTCTTCCAAAAGAAGAAATGCTTGAAGTTGCCCGTAAAAAAGGAAACCTCTATATCGGGATTCCCAAAGAAATTTCATTTCAAGAACGACGTGTGGCCTTAGTACCAGAAACCGTTTCACTTTTAGTAGCGAATGGCCATAGGGTCAAAGTTGAAACCAAAAGTGGCGAGAGGGCGAACTTTTCAGATAATGATTATAGCGAGGCAGGAGCAGAAATCTGTCACGATAAAAAAGAAATATTTCAATGCGATTTAATATTTAAAGTCGCGCCGCCTTCAGAAGATGAGGTTGAAATGATGCGAGGAAATCAAACACTGATTTCTGCGCTGCAAATTTCAATTCAGCCAAAGCAGATTCTGAAAAAGTTAATGGAAAAGAAAGTTACTGCAATTGCTTGGGATTATATCCGAGATGAAAGTGGTGTTTTTCCAGTGGTAAGAACGCTTGGCGAGATTGCAGGAACAACTTCTATGCTTGTTGCTGGTGAGTTATTGTCTTCTGCCAACGGAGGAAAAGGAATGATGCTCGGTGGAATTGCGGGTGTTCAACCAACTGAAATTGTGGTTATTGGAGCAGGGACGGTTGGCGAATATGCTACTCGCGCCGCTTTAGGACTTGGAGCTTCAGTTAAGGTGTTTGATAATTCGCAATCACGATTAAGACGCCTTCAAACGGCTTTAGGAACTCGGATTTTTACTTCAGTAATTCAGCCGAAAGTATTGGCTAAATCATTGATGAGAGCAGATGTTGTCATTGGTGCATTAAGAGCTCCACTTGGACGAACTCCTTGCGTAGTGACGGAAGAAATGGTTTCAAATATGAAAGAAGGTTCCGTTATTGTTGATGTTAGTATCGATCAAGGCGGTTGTTTTGAGACATCTAATATTACAAGCCACGACAAGCCAACGTTTGTAAAGCACGGTGTTATTCATTACTGTGTTCCAAACATTCCTTCGAGAGTTTCGAGAACTGCGTCTTTTGCATTGTCCAATATATTCTCTCCAATTCTTGTGGAAATGGGTGCGAAAGGAGGTTGTAAAGAAATGATTATATCAGACCCAGGATTCAGATCTGGCGTTTACATCTATAGAGGAACGTTGACGAGTGAGGTTCTCGGTAAGGTGTTTGATTTGAGATATAAGGATATTGAATTGTTATTGATGGGAATGAAATAGGGTCGATCATTCGATTGTTCGACAGCCCGATCATTCGAAAAATCAAGAAATCGAATAATCGAAAAATGATTACGCCATTAAACCTTCCTAAAGCAGATCTGAAATTATCCAAGAAGGATGATCAAGTATTTGTTTGGTGTATTTTGCGCAAGAAGAATCTTGTCTGCACGCCTGAAGAATGGGTACGTCAGCATGTTGTTCATTTTTTGATTGGCAATGGAGTTCCTGAAGGATTAATCGCGTCTGAATTTAATTTAGAATACAACGGACGGTCGAAAAGAGCCGATGTTGTTGTGTTTGATCGAAAACAAAATCCAATTCTTATAGTTGAGTGCAAAGAGCCTCGGGTTGAATTGACGCAAGCTGTTTTCAATCAAATTGCGGGATATAACCACGAACTTCGCGTTGAATATTTGATGATGACGAATGGCCTTGATCATATTTATTGCCATGTAAATCAGAGTACCGGGCAGGTTCAATACCTCGAAGCGTTACCAAATCTCTTTCCATAAAAAACGCGAACCTTTCAAATGAACGATGGGCGCTGGTTGGGTTAGATGATTAATACCAGGAATTAAATTACTCTTCCAACTTAAATTCAGATGTTCTGTGGAATGTAATATCCGGATAATCTTGTTCGGCCATCGTTAACAAGAACGAAGTCTCTGCAAGGAAAACGAGATTATCTTCTCTGTCCAATGCAACATTACTTGTTTTGGCTTTTCTAAATCGTTCAAGCATATCCGCGTTGTCTGTTGTGATCCAACACGCTTTGAAATAATTCTTTGGCAGGAATCTACATTTTGCTCCGTATTCATGCTCTAGACGGTATGAAATAACTTCAAATTGAAGTTGACCTACCGTTCCGATAATCTTACGGCTACCAGGCTGTTGAATAAACAATTGAGCAACACCTTCGTCCATTAACTGACGAATTCCTTTGTCCAATTGCTTCGATTTCATTGGATCCATATTCTCCAATTCCATGAAAATCTCTGGAGAAAAGCTCGGGATTCCTTTAAATACAAAAGTTTCACCTTGGTTTAGCGTGTCACCAATTTTAAAGTTTCCTGAATCGTAGAGGCCAATTACATCGCCTGGATACGCTTCATCAATGATACTTTTATCCTGCGCCATAAAAGACGTCGGATTCGGGAATTTCATTTTTTTAGAAAGTCGAACGTGGTTGTAAAAGGTATTTCTTTCGAACTTTCCAGAAACGATTCTTAAGAATGCGATTCTATCTCTGTGCTTAGGATCAAGGTTGGCGTGAATTTTAAATACAAATCCAGAAAATTTAGCATCATCCGGTTCGACTCTTCTTTGGTCAGTGTCTCGTCCACGTGGTGAAGGAGAGATGCGACAGAACGTATCAAGAAGCTCTTTTACACCAAAGTTATTCATTGCTGAACCGAAGAAAACAGGCGCTACATCACCAGAAAGGTAGGACTCTCTATCAAAAGGATCATACACTCCGTTGATCATTTCAACTTCTTCGCGAAGTTCATCAGCGGCTTCTGTTCCAATAATATCATCCAACTCTGGATTGTTCAAATCTTCAAAAGGAACGACATCCGCCGAAATTCCCGTTTTGTTTCCTTGAAATAAATTCAGGTTGTTATCAAACAAGTTGTAAACACCTTTGAAACGGTCTCCCATTCCAATTGGCCAAGCCAAAGGACGAACCTTGATTTTTAGTTTGTCTTCCAATTCATCCAAAAGGTCGAATGCTTCCTTACCGTCTCTGTCCATTTTGTTGACAAAGATGATCACAGGTGTTTTCCGCATTCTACAAACTTCCATTAATCGCTCTGTTTGTGCTTCCACGCCGCTCGCAACATCAACAACGAGTATAACGCTATCTACAGCGGTAAGTGTTCTAAACGTATCTTCAGCGAAGTCTTTGTGACCTGGAGTATCAAGAATGTTAATTTGCTTGCCTGAATAATTGAAAGCCATCACAGAAGTTGCAACAGAGATTCCTCTTTGCTTTTCAATTTCCATAAAATCGGAAGTCGCTGACTTTTTGATCTTACTGTTCTTAACAGCTCCGGCAGATTGAATCGCTCCACCAAAAAGAAGTAATTTTTCCGTTAATGTTGTTTTACCAGCATCGGGGTGGGATATAATCCCAAACGTTCTTCTTTTTTCTATTTCTTCTGCGTTGCTCATGGAGTTTCAAATTCAGGCTGCAAATTTAAAACAAATTAACTCAAAGAAGTCCTATTGTTCGATTATACCAAAGATTTCAATTTACAGAGAAGTTCATTGAGCGAATCTAGAAACTGAATAACGTTGATTTATTGAAAAAATAGTACAGGCATCTAAATCGTTTAAACACATGTTTTTATCGATTTAACAGCCTTTAATTTCGATGAATGATAGTTTTTCATCGACGAATATTGAATTTATTCATTATATTTATATCCAGATAGACTTAATAAACTCCTGATTGTTATTTGCGCAAATTAAAAATTGACGATTCAGGAGGGATGTAGAAAATTATGAAAATGTCGATATCTGCGCAAGCTGTTGCATGACAACCGAAGATAATTAGATTAACTGCGGGAATGTTACTGGCGATAGAGCGCAGATATCAACATTTGATTAAGAGATTAAATTGATGATTTGGTTTCGTAATAATTGACTCTCCCGACAAATATCTAATGAAAGGCTGTCAGAAATTTTTCAAGAATTATTAATTGTGCAAACTAAAAAATCAAGTACCTTTGCGCCCAATTTAAACAAAAAATTTATGATTAAAAACAATTTAAACAAGTTCAAACCACTAGTGTTTATGCTAGCATTTGTTCTTGTTTCAGGTACTTTAAAGGCTGCAACTTATACAACCCTTGTGAATGGAGATTGGAACAATACGTCCAATGTCTGGTCATTAGATGGTGTAACGGCTTGTGGATGCGAACCTGGATCAAGTACAAATGGAAATACAATTGTCGTGAATCATGCAATTGCAATGACTTCTAATCTCGATGTGAGCGGAGGATCAATTCTAACGGTTTCTGGTACAGGTGGATTATCAGGAGGCAATAATGTTACCGTAACAAATGGTACGGCCAATTTTTATGCAGATGTTACATTTTCAAAATTCATTGTCAAGTCAGGTGCAATAGTAAATGTTAGTGGGGCAGTGATGTCATTGAACAGCCGACTTATTGTGGAAGGTTTGTTGAATGTTGACGGAGGCTATGTATTGATCAATAGTGGAAACATTACAATTGAAGAAACTGGAAGTATTTTAACAAGCAATTCAGGGAAAATCGATGCTTTAGGAGGGAATATAGAAAATTATGGAGTTGTCGATATTTGCATGAGTTGTTGCATGACAACCAAAGGGAATTGGAAAAACTTCGGAAATGTTATTGGCAATGGCTCTGCGACTTCGACGTCAGGAAATATGAGTAATGCGGGGAATTGGAGTCTTGATATCCTTTGGTGTTCTGATGGAAATGATTTTGGAATGCCAACTTCGGAAAAATGCACAGAGGCAGGGGCTACTTGTAATGCCGTTGTTCTTCCTGTTGAGTTGTCTAAATTTGAAGTTGAATTATTGATTGATGCAAGAGTTCTTATCTCATGGCAAACTGTTTCTGAGATAAATAGCGATTATTTCATTGTGCTGAAATCTCTAAATGGAACCGATTGGACTGAGGTTGAAACTGTTTATGCAGCTGGAAATAGTACTGAAACTATTGATTACTCTGCATTCGATCTTAGATCAAGTTTCGATATTGCGTATTACAGGTTGTTGCAAGTTGATTTCGATGGAACTAAAACGTACTCGAAGATCAAGGCGCTATCTGGAAAACAATTGACGGAGATTACTGTTTTTCCAAATCCAGCTTCTCTAGGAAATACGAGCTCTGTAGCAATTACAAACGTTGAAAACGCACAAATCTCAATTGTTGATGTGAATGGAAGACCAGTTTATTCGACTGTTTCTTACAGCAACACAGCGATAATTGATCTCACTGAAATTCGTTCAGGAATATATTTTGCCCGCATTATTACAATTAAAGGCGAAGTGATTTCAGAACAAATTGTCATATTGGATTAAGCCATTTTGAATTTTTATAGCCATCTAACCTCCGTTTAATCGAGATAGATGGCTATAGATTTCCAAACCTTTTTCTTTTTTCTGTTTTTTTGATTGCTCGTGGAGTTTCATGTTCAGGCTACCCATTCAAAACAAATAAACTTAAAGACTTCCTATTGTTCGACTATACCAAATAATTGAATCTCAATTGATCAATATATTTAATATTATTTAATGTCAATTCTTAATTCGTTTAATTTCGCGCCTTCCAATCCTAAATCGGGTTAGTTGTCGATTAAAGATGGTTTATTATCGATTAAAATGAATTTTTTTTCTTAAGTTTATGATTAATAGAACTTTAAGAGCCAACTTTATTGTTAAAGTATTGAACAATTTTTACTTTATGAATAGATGCTTTAGGAAGAAAATTAGAAAATTGAGTTTTGTCAATTCCTGTACGAGCTTTTGCAGGACAACCGAAGGAAGCCAGGAAGACTTCGGGAATGTTATTGGCGGTAGTTCCGCGGGATCGACATCACGATATTATGTATTGGAGTTTTGATATCATACCGGTGTACTGTTGGAGATGCAATTTAAATGTCAGCTCTATAGTAGTGCACAGTTGCTATCACCGCTTTTAATTTAGTTTCTCTTCTTTGTGATCCAAACTTTAGTTGAAATCACACAATTGGATGGTATTCGAGTTTTGTTTAATTGCTAACTATTTTGAGGGTATAGCTATTATTTCCTTGAATTCTTGAAGCCATCTAGTCTTTGTTTAATTGAGATAGATGGCTTTTTGTTTTGCGTTTCGATTCAAAAACAAAGTTCCAAAGTCCGTAGATTACATTGTATCGATAATTCTAAGCATTTCTGGGATTGTAATGATTGACGGTGTGTTAGTAACAAGGTAGAAAAGGATTCGTTAAGACAAATAGATATTCACAATTGCAATGGCTTAAATTTTAGATAAATAAGCAAATGTTTCAACATTACCGCTACCTTTGCGCACATACATAATAAATGACATTTAAAGATTTAGGGTTAATTGAACCCATTCTCGACGCTCTCGAGCAAAAGGGCTATACACAACCAA
>JAWUWJ010000002.1:0-9787 GCA_034111925.1 Crocinitomicaceae bacterium | reverse complement strand
AATTAGCGAAGTACGTTCAAGAAAGCGAATCGTGGTTTGGTCATGGACACACTTTTCCAACAGATAAGGAGAAGAACCCAATTTCTGGAACGATGGAGCAAAATCACTTTATGCTTATTCGCCCAATGCTATTGGAAACGGAAATGGCTTCTGTTAAAGTCGATGGAAAAATGATCAACTTCTTGTTCGTAATGCCAATTTTTGAAGAAGAATTGGAATACAAACACAGCAAGGGAACTCAAAAACTGATCACGAAGTTTATCAACAAAGGATTCAACGAAATGCTAGACGATTACCGGACCAATGCCTTGAAAAAGAAATGGTCGTTTGTTAAGCGGAGTTAGTAGTATTTAAAACAGATATGAAATTAGTATACCCAATCTTCGCAATAGCAACCATACTCTCGTTAGTTGCATGCAGTGAAGCGAAAGAAGAAGAGACCGAAAAATCCGAGTTCGAAAGGATATTGGATAAATCCAATGGAGGAAATCTCAGTCAAGAAGACCTCGAAAGGTTAATTGAGATTAGTGGAGAAGGTGGCGCTACTTCTGAATTCATTAATGACGAAGCTAATTTTAAGATAACGTTTCCTGTGACAGGAGTTGAACAGTCGACTTCAATTCTAATCATTGATGATGAAGAACTTGAGGTATTTCATTACACGGCAAACATGCAAGGCAAGGATCATGTTAACTTAGCTTATAAACTGGACTATCTTTATTTGAATAATATTGAAGGAGAAGATGCTATTAAAGCACTCTTCAATGAGCAAAGGGATTATATCTTATCTGCAACAAATGCCAAAATAGAATTTGAAAAGGTTATAGAGAAGAACAACGCTCAAGGAAGGCATTTATACCTTACTATTGATGATTCAAATATTAAAACGCATTACAAGATGTATTATAAGGATGGCATTTTTTACTCCGTTACCGTTGTAACAGAAGAAGGAAATCTTTTCAATAAAGCGTCTTCTCGTTTTTTCGAATCATTTGAGATACTGGATTGAGAAAATCGTTGATGCTTTAAGCAATACTACCAACCAACTCTTTCTTCATCAAGATCTCTGCAATTTGAACTGCATTTGTCGCAGCACCCTTTCTAAGGTTGTCCGATACAATCCACAAATTCAATGTATTTGCTTGAGATTCATCTCTTCGGATTCTTCCTACAAAAACATCGTCTTTTCCAGAGGCGTATAACGGCATTGGATATGAATTTGTAGTTGGATCGTCTTTCAAAGTAATGCCCTCTTGATTGTGCAACAATAGCCGGACTTCACTCAAATCGAAGTCGTTTTCAAATTCGATATTCACCGCCTCAGAATGCCCTCCAGCAACTGGAACTCGAACCGCAGTAGCTGTTACATTGATATTTGAATCTAAGATTTTCTTCGTCTCATTCGTGAGCTTCATTTCCTCTTTTGTGTATCCATTTTCAACAAAATCGTCGCATTGTGGAATGCAATTCCGATCGATAGGATATGAATACGCCATTTTTCCATCAATACCGTTTCTCTCGTTTTCCATTTGATTGATCGCCGCGACCCCCGAACCAGAGATAGATTGATATGTTGAAACGACAGCTCTTTTAATTCGATACTTATCGTGCAAAGGCTTCATTGTAAGAACCAATTGAATCGTACTGCAATTTGGATTTGCAATGATTTTATCTTCCGAAGTCAATGTATCTCCATTGATTTCTGGAACAATTAATTTTTTCGTTGGGTCCATTCTCCAAGCAGAAGAATTGTCGATTACGATGATTCCAGCATCCGCAAATTTAGGCGCCCATTCCAATGACGTTCCGCCACCAGCTGAGAAAATAGCAATGTCTGGTTTCATGTCAATGGCCGTTTGTAAACCAACAACAGTGCATTCCATTCCACCAAAGTCGATTGTCTTACCCACTGATCTTTCAGACGCTACAGGAATTAATTCCGTTATTGGAAATGATTTTTCGCGAAGAACTTTCATCATCACTTGTCCTACCATTCCCGTTGCACCAACTACAGCTACTTTCATTCTTAATCTATTATTCTAGTTCGAACTCCAAATTTAGTATATTTAGACTCATTGATTTACAAAGTATGAGGCACTTTTTTTGCTTTGTGTTTATTCTAACACATTACATTGGATTTGGACAAGTAATTGACGACTTTTCCGATGGAGATTTCACTTCCAATCCGACATGGTCTGGAACCGACGCGGATTATATCGTGAACGGTTCTTTTGAATTGCAATTGAGCAATACGATCGCCGCAATTTCCTATTTGACAACTCCACATGGCTTGGCCACTTTGGACAATAAGGAATGGAACGGAATCATTCGACAAACATTTTCACCTTCTGGAAGTAACTTTGGGCGCTTTTATTTGACAGCGGCTTCTGCAGATTTAACGACAGACCCTGATGGATTCTACTTGCAATTGGGCGAGGCAGGATCATTGGACGCTGTTCGTTTATTTAAAGTTGTTGGCGGAACGGATACTGAATTAATAGCAGGCCCTTCGGCTCAAATCGCGAATAGTTTTGCGATTGGCGTTCGCGTCGTTAGAGATAATTTAGGCAATTGGTCGTTGTACATTGACGATGCTGGAGGAACAAATTATACCTTGGCTGGAACAACAAATGACGCTTCAGCACTTCTGGGAACGCATAGTGGGTTTATGGAGACGTATACATCAAGTAATGCTGATAATTTCTTCTACGACGATATTTACATTGGCGATGAAATAGTGGATGTTGCACCGCCTGTTTTGGTTTCTGCAACTGCCATTAATGCAAATTTAATTGATATCCAATTCGATGAAGCTGTTGATCCTGTCACAGCGGAAGATGTAAACAATTATGACATTCAACCCTTTCTATCTGCTCTATCGGCAACTGTTGATGGAACAAATCCCGCTTTGGTACATATTGTTCCAACTAGCGCGTTAGTAAATGGAATGGGTTATGGAATTTTCACTGATAATATTGAAGATTTGCTTGGAAATGTTTCTGGACCTCAATCGGCCAATTTCTCATTTTTAATTGCTGAAGTTCCCGCAATAGGTGACGTTGTGATCAACGAATTCCTTTGTGACCCTACTCCAACGGTAGGGTTAAAGGAAGCGGAATTTGTAGAAATTTACAATAAAAGTTCGAAAATATTCAACGTTCAAGATTGGAAAATCGGAGATGCTTCATCAGACGGAACAATTCAACAAGGGTGGTTATTGCCCGGAGAATATATGGTTCTCACAGGAACATCGAATGTCGATTCATTCGCCGTTGCGGTTCAAGTTACTAGCTTTCCGAGTTTGAATAATTCAGGCGACAACCTCGTTTTAAGAACGGATTTGGGATTGGTTCTGGATTCAATTACCTATTCAGATGAATGGTATGGTGACATCAATAAAGAAGGTGGGGGATATACAATTGAGCGCATAAATCCAGATGATCCGTGTTCCGATTTTTCTGATTGGTTGGCGAGTAATGACCCTTTGGGAGGAACGCCAGGATTGCAAAATTCAATTTATGATAATACTCCCGATACGGATGCACCGGGATTTTCTCAATTGATTGCTCTTGCTCCAAACTTTCTAGAAATCTATTTTGATGAAGGAATGGATTCAACAGCTTTAGCAAACACCGCAATTTCTGTAAATCCGACTTTAACGATTCAGAATAAATACGTTTTAGGAGCCTATCCAACGGTAATGACTTTGGAATTTGTTGAAACGTTCCAAGCTTCACAGTTGTATTCAATCACGATTCAAAACACGGCGGATTGTTGGTTAAACTCAGCCGATTTGATTGGTGAATTTGCATTGCCAGAAAATGCAGTTGCGGGAGATGTAGCAATTAATGAAATCATGTTCAATCCCATTACTGGTGGAACGGATTGGGTTGAAGTGTACAATACGTCCAACAAATTGATCGATTTGTATCAATGGGAACTGGCGAATTATGACGACGATACAATTTCAAACAATAAAATTATAGGTGAACATTTTCTTTTATATCCTGACAGTTACGCTGTGATTTCTGAAGATTCATCTCAGATCATTCAACAATTTTCTCAAGCGGTTCTTGGAACGTTTGTTCAATCCGATTTGCCGACATACAGTAATGATTCTGGAACCGTTTACTTGATTTCAAACAACACGCTTATCGATGGTGTTTCGTACGATGCCGATTGGCACTTTGCCTTGCTCGATGACGACGACGGAAAAACATTAGAGAGACTGGATCCATTGGCAGAGGCGAACAATTCTAGCAATTGGCACACCGCTGCAGAAGCGCTCGATTTTGGAACGCCAGGCCGTCTTAATTCACAATACCGCCCAGAACTCATTTCGGGAGAATTCACATATTCAAGCGAGTCAATTTCACCGGATAACGATGGATTTGAAGATGTACTTCAGGTCAATTATCAAATGGTGGAAGCGGGAATGGTTGGAACATTTACCGTTTACGATGATCGAGGAAGGTTGATTGCGCAAGTGATATCATCTGAATTGCTCGCAATAGAAGGAACATTCACGTGGCAAGGCATTACTGACGCTGGAAACAAAGCGTCTATCGGAACTTATGTGGGTGTTTTTGAAGCTTTTGCTGTTGATGGAGAAGCGTCGTTCGCTAAGAGAAAAGCGTTTGTTGTAGCGGGTCAATTGTAGGTTCTTAAATTGACGTTGCTGTTTTAATGTATTGAAAAATGAAATTCTCAATCTTTATTTTTGCCTGTCTTTTATTATGCGAATCCGCTGCGGCTGCTCCTTTGTTAGACATTGACGGTGGTGTTTTTGATTCTATTTATAACTTCTTCTTATTTATCAACCTACTATTTGTTTTCATTTCATTTATGAAATTTCTTCGGTTTCTAAATGCAAATTCGAGAAAAGCATATTCCAGAGCGATTGTATTTTCCATTTTTAGTTTTCTCTTTAGCAATCTTTTTACAGCATCGATGTATTCTGGAACGAATTCCAGATTTGATGTCCTTGGAATCATTTCTATAATAGTTTCATTTGGAATTTTCATTGCAACTATGGCGATTTCTAAAAGAATAAAGTAGGCCTGTTTTTATGCAAGCATATTAATAATTCATCATTTATAGAGGAGGTGGGAGAATAATTTATAATTGTCTCTCGTTATATTGGTACTCAAAAACCAGAATATGAAACATCTCCTTGTCTTTTTGGCCATTTCTATGTCCTCACATTTTTCTTTTAGTCAGCAATACAATACCGCAATAGGTGTCAAAGGTGATTGGTCTTCACTTGATGTCGACATGGCCCAATTCAGCGTGAAACATTTTGTCCAAGAAGCAAATGCGGTTGAAGTAAACTTCGGCGCAGGAAGACGCTTTGTTTGGTTAGAAGGTTTGTATTTGTACAACCACGCCTTGAAAGGTGATTTCGATTGGTATACCGGCGGTGGCGTTGATCTCGGATATTGGAATACCAATTACGACGGTCGGTATGATAACTCAACGCACAGCGGTTTCTGGGGGGGATTAACGGGAGTCTTTGGCGTTGAATACACGTTTAAAGTGGTCCCCTTGAATTTCGCCTTGGACGTTGGCCCAACAATGCGACTCGTTCCAGACATGGAAGTAGGAGTGAAAGTTGGATTTGCGACACGGTATGCGTTTGGAGGAAAAGCGAAGAAGAATAAACGGTAAACCTTACTTCGAGCCGTTGGGTTTATTTCCATCTCGTTTTAAAAAATGATACAGAAGACTTGAAACGATGATGTTTGCAAAGGTCCCGATTAGACATGCACCTGAAGCAACAATAGTTAAAATGAATAATTCAAACCCATCAGCAAAGAGCGCTAATGTTCCTGTTACCAATGCAAAGAGAAGCAAGGGTATGTTTCCGAAATGAAAGTATTTAAACCATCTGGATTTAATTCGATGCTTGAGCATTAAATAGAGAGGAATCGCTAGGGTTATTGCAATTGAATAAGCCACACATGCTATTATAATATTTTCTGTGTACATAATTTGATCTTTAAATTCTCCTACAAATATGTGGAAGCCTGTAAATCAGTCCAATTCTAATTTCTTGATAGTATTACGATATATTTTTATGCAATTATCATTAACGGACCTTCAAAAATTGAAAATGTGATGTAAATTTATTACTACATACTAGTGTTCCATTTTTGATTGGGAACCATTATTCTTGTAGTTAATCTTTTAAGTCGAGTCAAGAATGACGGAATCCATGTCTATTTATTTAAATTTGAACTAGAAGTAAAAAACTATGTTGTCTCCAGGAGCAAAAGGATGGATTAATAAATACTTTGATTTGGTCGAAAACGGCGAGATCAATCTGGAAATCGATCGCCCAGAAGGATTGAGAAAACTGCATTTTATGCATTTGACGCTTGGCCATTCAGGAATCGTTTTTGGCTACCCAATGGATTTGATTTTTGCAATTAACCTCAATGATTCCAAATGGACCAATGAGGAAAAACTCAAGTTGCTTCTTTTCGAATCGCACCTGTTTGTGTATTTACAAAACCACAACAACGATGTATTTGATCGCGCTGAATTTGTTGAATCTCTAGTCGGGTTCTACAAGTTTCACAATTCGTCATCCATCCAGAGGATTTTTAAATTAATTAAAAAGGATTCTCCTGATGAGATGCTTGAAAGCGTTTTGGTGAAACGGGTTGATATCAAAACGAACTTGCTTGACAATAAATGGTGGGTGAATTCACTGAATAACGCCTTCGTTTATTTAGATGTCATTTTATTCGATGATTTTGTTCATAAAAGCAAAGAAGAAGCCTTAAAAAATTACGATGTATATGCTAAAAATGCACTCATCGCGGTTACGCTTTCGGCCTATTCTGATGGACTGATAGAAGACAAGGAAAAGGATTTGTTCAACGTGTTTTTGGCCAGTGCCCACCTAGAAGATGAAGACCGTGAAAAGGCAAAAGAACGGTTTCGAAATGGAGCCGAAATGGATGATTTCTCCTATTTCGTTAAAGGGCATTGGTTGCTCAAAAGATTCTTGTTGGACATTGCCGTATTGACAATTTTTTCAACGCAAGAAACGCTTGAAGAAGAGATTGAATTTTTGGAAGATTTATGTGAACACCTGGAAATTGACACATTTGAGCTTGAAGAATCGTTGAGAATCGTGGAAAACTTCATGCTAAAGAGCAAAGACAACGTGACGTTCTTAAGTGAAATCTCGAAGTACGACAAAGTTTACGCAAGTCTCACCAAGCGCTGGACGAAAGTGATTTTAAGGAATAGAGACAAGCTTTCCAACGAATTACGCGAAAGTAAAGAACTCGTAAAGTTGATTAAAAAATCGAGGAGTTCGGAACTTTCGAAAGAAGAGAAAGCGGCTGTAAAACTGCAATTTAAAGATTTAGCGAAATCAATTCCAGCATTGGCGATATTTATGCTTCCAGGTGGCGTGATTCTTCTTCCTTTGGTCTTAAAAATCATACCAGACCTTATTCCAAGTGCATTTAAAGAGAACGAAATAGAGGATCAATCGAATGAAAAACCGAAGGAACTTTGATGGAATTAGACGAAACCAACAAAACAATCCTAACGCTCCTGTCTTCCCACCCAGACGGACTAAGTTATCCGTATTTTGACAGGCTGATCTCAGCGAAGATTCCAACAATTCAATCCTCTTACCCCAGTTTATCTTCTCGGATAAAGACGCTACAAGCCAATGGCCTAATTCAAGAAAATGCACTAAAAATTACAGAGAGCGGACTTTCACTGTTGTAATCAAGCGCATTTAAAGAGAACGAAGTAGAGGATTAGTCAACAGTACAGACTGAATACATTTTCGAATTTATTAATTCAATCCTTTGGCGTAAATTAGAAGGATGAAAATAACTCTCCTCCTTATTTCGCTTTTGGCGTTTCAATACCTGAATGCGCAAGACACACTTATTGTTTATTTCAAAGACAAGGGAACTACTGAATTCGTTCAATTGTCGGACCGAGCAATTCAAAGACGGAAAAAGAACAATGTGGTCTTGGATGGAAGAGACAAGCAAGTAAACCAAACATACATAGATTTTTTGAAATCGGAAGGAACCGTAATGAACGTTTCTAGATGGTTGAATGGGCTTACATTGATTTCAAATACTTCGGAATTGGAGTTGAAGAACACGTATGAATTCATCAAAGATATCAGGGTTAGTAAATCTATTACGCCGCTTAAAGGAGTGAGGAAATTAGGAGAAATTAATGAAACAAAAGCAGATTACGGTCCTGCTCAAAACCAAATTGAACAAATCGGATTGGATTGCCTTCACGATATGGGATACAACGGCAATGGAATTTTTATTGCCGTAATTGACGCTGGTTTCAGAGGTATGGACACGATTCCTTATTTCGATTCGACGTTCATTGAAGGTCGCGTAATTGATACGTATGATATCCTAACTGGAACACCGGATGTTTTCCAATACAGTGGACATGGAACGGCGGTAAGTTCTTGCATTGTCGCAGAGAGTGATAGTACGAATCCAATTTCGGCAACAGCCGTTGAAGTGGATATCGCGCTTTACGTTTCTGAAAATGTAGCTTCTGAAACACTTGTTGAAGAATTCGATTTGGTCATTGCTTTGGAAAGAGCTGATTCTGTTGGGGCAGACATTGCAACAATTTCATTGGGCTACACAGATTTCGATAACCCTGCTGACAACCACGATTATGCGGACTTAGATGGCGTTACTACAATTGCAGCAATTGGTGTGAATGCCGCAGTTTCAAAAGGGATTTTGGTCTTGACTTCAGCAGGAAATGGCGGGCCAAGTACGATTTCAACGCCTTGCGATGCTGATAGCTGTTTGTGCATTGGAGCTCTAGATGACCAAGGTTGGTATGCTGACTTTTCATCTGTAGGCCCATCGGCGGATAACCAAGTGAAGCCTGATATTATGGCGAGAGGTTTGGACGCGGCATTGGTGGCAGAATGGGGAGATATTACCTTCGGAAGCGGAACGTCGTTTTCGTGTCCAATAATGGCAGGAGCAATGGCGTGTTTAATGGAAGCAAATCCGCAAAGTACGGTCTTAGAATTGATGGCTGCGATTCGTCAAAGTGGAAACACATACACCGTTCCGAATATCTACACGGGTTTTGGAACACCGAGCATGTGTTTGGCGCACGATTCGTTGAATTCAACCGCGAGTTTAGAAGAGATTAATGCGGATAACTTTAAGCTGTATCCAAATCCAACAAGTGGCCAAGTTATCATCACTGGGGTTGATTTTGATAAAGAAAACATTAACCTTCAAGTAATTGATATAATGGGACAAATTACCGCAATCAACACCTTCGAAATTGAAGAAAATCAATTGGTCGCAGATTTATCGGCTTTTGCAAATGGTGTTTACTTCGTTCAAATGCAGATTGGAAATGCCGTTGTTTTGAGAAAAAGAGTTGTTAAGATGAATGAGTAAATGATGGTTTTTGAGCACGTATTGAGCCGAATGCTGAGCCTGCCAAAGTATTCCCGTCATTAATTTAGATCTAATTCTCTTTCTCCCCTTTTTGATAAAACTCCGCAATTGTGAAAAAACACATTGAGAAACTGGTGTTCTGTTAATACAGTAACAAACAGTCAGTTGTAGGGGTGTGTTTTGTGATGAATGGTAGCTAAACCTCTGAATCATTTACTACTTTTGTGTCAACTATACCACAATTTCACTACCACAATGGCACTTAAAACGACCTCACGGACAATCCTTGTTTGTATTTTACTCGGATTTTCCCAATTTCAAAGTTTTGGACAATGTCCTTTAAACAC
>JAWUWJ010000001.1:0-8279 GCA_034111925.1 Crocinitomicaceae bacterium | reverse complement strand
GAAGATCACTGAAAACAAAAGAAAATTTGCTGGACACATGTGTAGAAAGGCAGTTTGGGAAATGAATGATTCAACTCGAATCTATGCATGGTTTTCACCGAATATCGTTCCTTCTGTGGGGCCTGAGGGATTCTATGGTTTACCAGGTGCAATCCTTGGATTGGCGACAGAAAATGGAGCCATAGTGTACTTTGCTACTGAAATCAAAGAAGTATCAGTAGAAGCGTCTAAATTGGATTATTCCAGTTATAAAAAAGACGTTTACACAAAAGATGAATTGATATCTACACTTGTGACAAGCATGGGGAAATGGGTCAAAAGGGAAGATCTTGAAGGAATGTTCTCTTGGTATTGATCCCAAATTCTTAGAATTGGTTCTTGGACTTGTGTAAGCTGAATGCTGAACTGAATGCTGAGCTTGTGGAAGAATAGGCGAAGTATTTCGAATCACATCGCGTGTTCACGTTGTTACAGCAATTGAACGACTCTGGATTTAAACTAGAAAATTTCTGTAACCTCTATTTTTCCTTCAAAGGTATGTGTCTCGCTGCATGCAGGTGGTTCAAGGATTCCAAAACACTCATCTAAATTGTCGAATGTCACTTTGATTTTCGTTCCGCCAGTGATGTTCTCCAACAGTTCATCATTACAAACTTTATAGTCCTGACCACCTTTGGTACGTAAGTAAACACCTGTGCAGTCTTTAATAACCTCCATACGCTGTTTCTCCTTGTCACACCCAAAAGAAATGAACACTATTGATATCGCAATGAAAGCAAACTTTTTCATAGAGGTTTTTTATTACTCGTTTTCTGCAACTACTTCTTTAACTTCTGGAAGATGTGACATCAATAAACTCTCAATTCCACCTTTCAATGTCGCAGTACTAGATGGACATCCAGCACAAGATCCTTTTAATAAAACGGTTACAATTCCGTTTTCGTATCCTCTAAAGTCAATTTGTCCACCATCGTTTGCAACCGCAGGCTGAACGTATTCTTCTAAAAGATCTTGAATCGCAGCGTCATATTCAGAAGGAGCAAAAACTTTTTTCGGTTCCGCATCTTCAGCAACAGGATCATGTGGAGAAGGCATTGCAATCAATACATCTTTCGCATCACCAATCCAATTTTTGATAAATTCACGCAACTCCATCGTGATGAAATCCCAAGAAAGATTATCCGTTTTTGTGATCGTAACAAAGTTAGAAGCTAAGAAAACACCTTTAACAAAAGGCAAATTAAACAACTCTGCTGCCAAAGGTGAAAAACCTTTCGCTTCCGCCATAGAGTTGAATTGCGCTGAATCTCCCGCTCCTAATAAATGCTTATTCACAACAAATTTCATTGTTGACGGATTTGGTGTCATTTCTGCGTATACTGTAACTGGAACCTTCATAGCGTTTCTTTGTTTGACGTAAAATTAACCCAAACATTTCAAGAATACTTGCAAAATGAATTTATTCTTTCGATTAATACCTCTATTTTTGAATCGTGAAGCATTTTAAATCAATTGTACTATTGTTCTCGATTCTGGTCCTCTTCGTAGGATCGATCGGAGTGAGTATGGTTTCTCATTTTTGTCAAGGAAATGAAACGACAGTATTGATTTTTGCTGAAGACGAACATTGTGGCGAAGAGGAAGAATCTCATACAGATGATTGCTGCGAAGACGTTGATGAAGATGATGACTGCTGCTCAGATGAATTGCACCATGTTCAATTAAAACTCGATTTCTTCGATGATGTTGGCATCGCCGCAGTTATTGTTCCTGAATTCACAGCTGAATTGTTCTTCATCTATAATGAAATTTCATTTGAACTTTCGAATGAAGTCGTTCACAACAATTCCCCTCCTCCCAAATCAGGGAAGGATCTTATTCTCAAAAAACAAAATTGGCTGATTTGATAAATGTTGATTTACCTGCAGGTCTATGACACATAGTGCCGCAATTACAATTAACAAATTCAAGATCAATGAAAAATAGTATCATACTAATAATGTGCTTATTCTCCTTAAGCGCGATGGCTCAAGTCAAAGGAATTATTTATGGTTCCAAAGGAGAAACAGACAAGAAAGAAACGCTCTATGGAGCGAAAGTTCGATTGCTCAACGCGAAAGGAGGAGCAATAACAGGTGAAGAAGGAAAGTTCGAATTAATCCTTCCTAAAAACTTGCCTGATACCTTGGTGTTTTCAGCGCGAGGTTACTTTTCCGATACGGTTGTTGTGACCAAAAAAGACCGTTTCATTTCATTTTCAATCACGCTTTATTCTGATTTATTGTTGCCAGACGTCATTGTCCAATACAAAAAAGGAACCCATTCTATTTCACGATTGAAAACCTTGGCCGTTGAAACGATTTCATCGGGAGAATTGAGAAAAGCTGCGTGTTGTAATCTCTCTGAATCCTTTGAAACGAACGCCTCAGTTGATGTTAATATTACCGATGCCGTGTCAGGAGCGAAGAAAATTCACATGATGGGATTGGACGGCGTCTATACCCAAATTCAAATGGAGAACATTCCATACTTGCGCGGCCTTGAAAGTTCTTTCGGACTGAATTCAATGCCAGGAACGTGGATCGAATCCATTCAGATTACCAAAGGAACAGGGAATGTTGTGAATGGATATGAATCCATGGCAGGTTTGGTAAATATTGAGCTTAAGAAACCCGAAGAAATGGAAGCGCTTTACCTGAATGTCTATGGAAATAGATTGGGTAGAACGGAATTCAATTTCAATTCAGGATTCAAACTCAATGAAAAATGGTCATCGGGTTGGTTCGCTCATGCTTCTGTAAGTCCAGTTGAAAATGACCTCAACAACGACGGTTTTCGAGACATTCCAATGGGAACGAATTTAGCAGTATTGAACCGATACAATTATGAAGGAGAAAAGATGGAAGGGCAATTCGGTTTCAATGCGTATTGGGACAATAAAACGGGCGGCCAAACAAATGCGATCCGAAATTCAGGAGGAGAATTTTACGATGTGACATTGGATTCAAGGCACATTGACGTATTTGGTAAAACCGGGTTTTTTATGAAAAAGCCAGGGCATTCAATCGGGATTGTTTACAACGCAAAGTACCAAACGGTCGAAACGAAATTTGGAAACCACGAATTCAAAGGAGAAGAAAAGCGGGGGTATATCAATGCTATTTTTGATGGAATCATAGGAACGACAGATCACAAATACAAACTTGGGTTAAGCGGTGTGTATTCAGATTTGAAGCAACAAATGGATTCTTTAAATGCCGATAGATTGGAAATCGTTCCTGGCGCTTTTGGAGAATATACATGGACTACTTCCCGACTTTCATTGGTTGCAGGAGCGAGAGCAGATTACCATAACATTTTTGGGCTTCTGGCCTCACCTCGATTGCACGTTAAATACATTTTGACGGAATACACCGACGTTCGATTTACTGGAGGAAAAGGATGGCGCGTTCCAAATTACATGATTGACAATGTTTCCTTACTCGCAACATCTCAAACCTGGGTTGCGCCTGACACTGTTTTGCCAGAAATATCGTGGAATGTTGGTGGAAGTTTTTCTCAGCATTTCAGACTTTTCAAAAAGAAAGGATCAATCATTATCGATTATTACCACACACGTTTTGAAAATCAAATGATCGTAGATCGAGACGCAAATCCAGGTTTGATCACTTTTGGAAATTTCAATGGAAGGTCATTCTCAAATGCTATTCAAGCGGAATTGTCATACGCACCTACGAAAGCGCTTGATATACGATTTGCCTATAAGTATTTAGATGTTCGCGCCGAATACGGTGGTATACTCCAGCAACAAGTGATGATTCCCAAACACCGAGGATTCGTTAATGTTGGCTTCAAGTCCAGAAACAAAAGATGGGAGTACGATCTAACGTGTTCGGTTTTTGGCGAAGCAAGGTTGCCGCAAGTTCAATTGGCTGATAGCACGTTGACAACCGATAACGTCAGTCAAGTATATCCAATATTGAACGCGCAAATCACGCATGTTTACAAACGTTGGGAGTTTTACATCGGAGGAGAAAACTTGACCAATTACCGTCAACAGAATCCAATAATCGATGCTGAGAACCCATTCAGCAACTCGTTCAATGCAACGCGAATTTGGGCACCAATTTACGGAATGAACATCTATGCAGGTCTTCGATTTTCTATTAAACAGCCGGAGGATAAAGATTGAAAATTCTGCCCGATTAGTATTGAGAAGGAACGGAAATAACCAACTTAAAACGACTAAAACCTTCAGTTTGTTAAAAAATTAACCGCGAGTTATAATTAAACAGATTAAGTATAGGCATGTTAGATTTCCAATAATTGCTTGATTCAATTAAGCTTACGGTTTTTTGACTCGGTTTTTATGCGTAAATTGTGCAGTTCAGATTAGAACCAATAGAACTACACTCTTATGAAACCACTAACAAAACTCTCCTTAGTTGGATTGTTTGCGCTACTTTGTACTGGATCAATTTTTTCTCAGGTTACTACTACAGGCGGTCAAACAGCACAACAACTTGCTGAAATTTTAGCAGGACCAAACATCACAGTTACCAATGCGACTTTAACGGGAGCAGGATCTGCTTCAGGTAGTTTTGGAAGTGGAAATTCATCCATCGGATTTGATTCGGGAGTTATCCTTTCTTCGGGTAACATCAACGAAGCACCTGGACCAAACGGATCGAATAACACTGGAGTTGATCTTGGAACACCAGGAACTGCCCAAATGACTGCGATAGCAGGAGTTGGTACACAAGATGCAATCACACTTGAATTTGATTTCGAAGTTCAATCTTCATTTATCCAATTCAATTATGTTTTTGCTTCTGAGGAGTATCCTGAATTTGCTCCACCGAACAACAGTGGATTTAATGATGTGTTTGCCTTCTTTATTAGTGGACCTGGAATTACGGGTGAAGAGAATATAGCTCTTGTACCTGCAACAACGAATCCCGTAGCAATTAATAACATTAACGCAATCACCAACAATCAATATTATATTGACAATGCAGGTGGTGCAGATGTTGAATACGATGCATTTACAACAATTCTGGAAGCAAGTCGGAATAACTTAACGGCGTGTGCAGTTTATCACCTGAAGCTTGTTATCGCTGATGCGGGGGATGGTATCTATAGTTCTGCTGTTTTCCTTCAAGAAAATTCACTCGTACAAGGTTTAGTTCAAGTAGAAACACAAACAATTAATTCAGATGATATCGCATTGGAAGGGTGTATTCCTGCAAGCTTCACATTTGCATACGACGATATAAGCAATCAAGATAGAATCATTACATATTATGTCGGTGGAACTGCGGTGAATGGAGTTGATTATCAATTCGTAGATAGTTCTTTAACAATTGTTGCCGGAGATACTTCAGCTACAATTTACATCGATGCTTTCTCTGATGGACTTCCTGAAGGTCAAGAATCTGTTTGGATAATTTACCAACCTGCACCTTGTGCTCCTTTTGATACAGCATTCCTTTTTATAGATGACGCACAACCCATTGAATTTACGCTCGATGGATTTAACCTTGATTGTTTCAATGATAACTCGGGTGAAATCCAAGTGAATGCGACGGGAGGTTTCCCGCCGTATAACTTTGAAATAACCTATCCGGATAACTCTCAAGGAAACGAAACCAACAATCCCATTACAGGATTAGAAGCTGGAACATACACCGTTCAGGTTTTTGATTCATACGGTTGTCAGGCAGAAGCGCTTGTCATCGGTGGAATCTTTGATGCCGATACGACTTTCCTCCCAGATGTACCGGGTGGAACAGTGACAACGTACGACGCGCCTCTTGTAATTTCTGGGTTCAATCCTGGTCAAGTAATTACAGATGTAAGTCAGATCCAACAGATTTGTTTAACAATGGAGCACTCGTATTTGGGTGATTTATGGATCGAGGTTGAAGCGCCAACAGGTGAAACTATTACATTGAAACCACAAAACGGTGGTGGATCTTGTGATTTAGGTGAGCCTTTCGCAACAGGGCCAGTTGATGGCGCTGCAGGTTCATTGTTGACCGATCCAGGAAGTGGATTTGAGTATTGCTTTAATGCATCTCCAATCTTTGGAACAATGGTTGGTGAGTCGAATAACTTTACACATACCATTCCAGCTGCTGGTGGAGGAACATATACAGACAACTACCTTCCTGCCGGTTCTTATACATCAGATGACAGTTTCATAGGATTGGTTGGAGCAGACATGAACGGTACTTGGACGGTTCACGTAACGGATCAATTCAACTTAGACAATGGATACATCTTTAACTGGTACATCAGTTTAATTGGTGACTTACCAGATACGGTTGTGACTTTAACACAACCAATCGAAATAATTACAACTGGTTTCATTGTAGACGCTACTTGTGGTGGATCTGACGGATCAATTGATCTTGATATTCAAAATGCAGTTGCTCCTTATACTGTATTGTGGAGTAGCGGTCAAACTACTGAAGATCTTACAGGGATCCCTGCTGGATCATATACAGTTACAGTAACGGATGGAAATGGATGTACTTCAATTGAGACTTTCTTAGTGAACAATATTGGTTCGCTGAGTATTACATCAAGTTCAACTCCAACATCTTGTTTCGGAGGAAATGATGGAACTATCGATATTACACCTGCTGGTGGTTCAACACCTTACACCTTTGCTTGGTCAAACGGACCAACTTCAGAAGATCTTACAGGATTATCTGCTGGAACGTATACTGTATCAATGACAGATGACCAAGGATGTGTTATTTCTGAAATAATTACGGTGGACGACGCTCAAGAAGTGATCATCAATCTAGTTTCTTTGGTAGACGAAGAATGCAATACGGACAACGGTTCAATCGACATCAACGTATCCGGTGGAACGGGTTCATTTGGATACCAATGGTCAAGTGGACAAACATCTCAAGATCTTTCAAACTTAAGTTCTGGAACATATGTGATTGATGTGATTGACGGAAACGGTTGTCCAGCTTCTGCCTCATATCCTGTCGTGAATGATGTTTCAAACTGTTCTGCTTTCTGTTTCATTGAAGTAGAAGAAAATACAATTGTCAACGAAATTTGTGGAAATGCAAATGGTAGTATTGACATCAACGTATTAAATGCAGTTGCACCAGTAGCCTTCTCTTGGAGTAACGGAGCAACAACAGAAGATCTCACAGGATTGACAGCTGGTTCTTATACTGTTGTGGCAACGGATGCAAACAACTGTTCGGATGTTATAACATTCACTATTATAAACGACGCCGGAAACTTATTTATCGCATCTTCATCAGTTGGTGAGGAGAATTGTGGAAACACAAACGGTTCTGTTGACATTACTGTCACTGGTGGAGCAATGCCTTACACTTTTGTATGGTCAAACGGACCGACAACTGAAGATTTATCAGGATTGACTGCTGGAACTTATGATGTAACAATCACAGATGGTAACGGATGTCAAACTTCACAATCATTTACTGTAAACAATAACGCGGGTACGCTAGCGGCAACAGCTTCTGTAGTTCCTGAATTGTGTACTGCTCAAAATGGTTCGATCAACCAAACAGTAACAGGAGGAAATGGAGTATTGACGTACTCATGGCTTTCTGGTCAAACAACACAAGATCTCACCAACCTCCCAGCAGGTACTTATGAGTGTACAATCACGGATGAAACGGGATGTTATATTATTCAACAATATGTTGTAACACAAAGTTCTGGTGACATCACACTTGTTGGTTCCAATATCACAAACGAGGTTTGTGGAAACGGACTAGGTGAAATTAATATCACATTAACGGGAAATAATTTAGTATTCCTTTGGTCAAACGGAGCAACTACAGAAGACTTGACAGGTATAACTGCAGGAAATTACTCATGTGTAATAACGAATGCACAAGGTTGTACATTCACAACTCCGATTTTCTCAGTAATCAACGCTTCTGGAACATTGAGTGTGACAACACAATTAATCACTGATGAAATTTGTGGTAACTCAAATGGATCAATCAACATGAATGTTTCAGGTGGAACTGCACCTTATACCTTCGTTTGGTCAAATGGTTCTTCGAATGAAGATATTGTTGGATTGAGCGCTGGTTCTTATACTTTAACCGTAACTGATTTCAATGGATGTTCTGAAAGTCACACAATGACTGTTGGTTCAAGTGCTGGAACATTGGCGATTCAAAACGCAATTGTTTCGGATGAAACATGTGGAGATGGAACAGGTTCAATTGATGTAATCCTTGTTGGAGGAACTGGACCAATGACATATT